>NZ_JACJDM010000089.1:0-11802 GCF_014163545.1 Pseudoalteromonas sp. SR45-6 | reverse complement strand
TAGAACCTAGAACCTAGAACCTAGAACCTAGAACCTAGAACCTAGAGGGAATTTTATGAAACTTGAAGATATCCGTCGTGAGTATTTGCAAGATGCTCTGAGCGAAGAGAATTTACTTGATGATCCATTCAAGCAATTTGAAACCTGGCTTGAGCACGCGGTAGCAAGTAAACTGCCAGATCCAACGGCGATGGTGGTGGCAACGGTTGATGAAACCGGTCAGCCTTCGCAACGTATTGTGTTGTTAAAGCATCTTGATGATAACGGGTTTGTGTTTTTTACCAATACCGGCTCGCGTAAAGCACAAGAGCTTAAAGGCAATAATAAAATCTCTTTGCATTTTCCGTGGCACCATATGGAGCGCCAAGTGATTGTTTATGGTGAAGCACAACCACTGCCAACTTCAGCGGTTGCCAAGTACTTTTTGTCACGTCCCAAAGAAAGCCAGTTAGCTGCATGGGCTTCAAAGCAAAGCCGTCCTGTATCATCGCGTAAAGTGTTGATGGAAACTTTTGCTAATATGAAAACCAAGTTTGCTAAAGGCGAAATACCATTGCCAGATTTTTGGGGGGGATACTGTGTTGTGCCAACAAAAATTGAGTTTTGGCAAGGTGGTGCACACCGCCTGCATGACCGTTTTATATATCAGCGTCAAGCTGATAACAGCTGGCAAATTACACGTTTAAACCCATAGTTTATTATGGCGTTTATTGATTCCCACTGCCATTTAGATTTTACTGAATTTGATGCCACCCGCAGCAAGCTAATTCAGCAATGTCAGCAGCTGGGGATCGAAAAATTGATCGTGCCGGGGATCACTTTGGCACAATCTCTTTCTTTATGCGCTTTTGCTAAACAGCATTCTGCAGTGCGCATCGGTGCAGGTTTACATCCTTACTTTTTAGCAGAATATCACCACAGTCATTTAGCCAAACTGACTGAGTTTACTGTGCAACATCGCCAGCAATTGGTCGCTATTGGCGAGTGTGGCATTGACCGCAGTATTGACGATATTGTTTTGCAAACTCAGATATTTGAGCACCATATCGACCTTGCTAATCAGCTTGAATTGCCATTGATTGTGCATCATCGACAAAGCCATGACCTTATTGCACAGTCATTTAAGCGCTGTAAGCCAAAATATGGTGGTGTTATACATGCTTTTTCAGGCTCATTACAACAAGCACAGTATTATATTAAACAGGGTTTTAAACTCGGGGTGGGCGGGGTGATCACTTATCAGCGAGCACAAAAAACACGTTCCGTTGTTGCTCACATAGCACCTGAACACTTACTACTTGAAACAGATGCACCTGCAATGCCGTTAGCGGGCTTTCAAGGGCAAATAAACACGCCGTTACAGTTACCCCTAGTGTTTGAGCAGTTATGTCAATTAAAGCAGATCACAACACCTTATAAGGCTGGTTTTCAAAAGCAGCTTTATGATTCGTGCTCAGAACTTTTTCGGATATAACGATTTACTTGCCAGCGCTTTAAACCACGGCCTAATTGCCAAGTAAAAATGCAGGTTATCACTAGCATTAGTAATACTTGGCGGCCTAAGTCATGAAAGCTGCTATGACTGGTTGCTACTGCTGAGCGGGTCAAGTAAGTTATTGCAACAAATCCTAGTGGGCGATCGTCATCACTGATTATCGGTTCAACAAACGGGGTTTTAAGTTTACTAATACCCGGAGTGGAGTTGGGCAGCTTACCTAAAATATGGTGAGCTTGCCAATTATCACTACTGGCGATAAGTATGCCTTGCTGATCATAAATCGTTGCAGCCAGTACAAACTCATCTTTGCTTATGCTGTTACATAAGGCTGTTAATTCAGGTTTGTTTTTTTCAAGTAGCGGCGTTTTGGCATTGAGAGCCATAAAACGAGTTAAGCTTTTTGCTGTGCTGTCGGCACTATCATAAAGCAACTGGTGGCTTTGAAAACTACCATTAACAGCAACCCAAGTCAGCAATACAAAGCATGCCGCAGCAATACTTAATCGCACTAGGCGTTGCCTAAGAGATGCTGAAATAGGGTCTTTAAGATGGTTATTTTTCATAGTCACCGTTTACGCTGCTGACAGCTTTTGTTTTTGATGTTACAACTAAGCGTAACTATAACCTTAAATCCCCCTTTATGGCGAATTAATACCAATCGACTTAAATATTTAGCCTTTCTAGCGTGCTAAATAAAGCGCTAACGGCGTTATAATTTTTTATGTAGAACAACTACATATCAAAGTTTATGCCTTGTTATCACTCTATTTATCCGTCGCTATAAATGACCAATAACCTAACACGATTGATATAATTGTTATTTTACAGGGGAGACATTAGTATCATTTTTGGAGTTATCATGACATTGGAGCGCTTTGCGAGCCTTTCATCAGAGCAGTTATCGGCACAGTTGTCGTTAGGTATGTGGTATCACTATCAAGATGCTTTATTAGTACCAACAAGCTTACCAACTGATCCGCAAGGAATGTTTAGTATTGCTTTTGCAGGGGACTTTAGCGGCCAACAACTAGCTAATATAACTAACTTTTTAGCTCAGCAGCAGTTTATTGTCAGTGCATTTTGTCGTTATCAACCAGAGCCAAACTTAAGCCCCGCACTGTGTTTTTTCAGCGAGACACCCAGTCCAAGCATTAATCCTTTGGTACTGAATGAATTTTCCCATCCATTGGGATTTCAACTTGTACAAGTTAGTAAGCCACCGATTTTAACTAAGCCCGGTTTATTAGTCATGGATATGGACTCAACCGCCATTACGATTGAATGTATTGACGAAATCGCAAGGCTTGCTGATGTATATGATGATGTCGCTGCGGTAACCGCACAAGCAATGGCTGGTAAGTTAGATTTTAGTGAAAGCTTACATCAACGAGTCGCTAAACTTGCGGGTATTGAGCAAAGCTTAATTGATGAACTAAAAAATAGTTTACCATTAATGCCAGGGATCAAAGCGCTATGCCAAGTGCTAAAGCAGCATAATTGGTATTTAGCCATTGCCTCAGGTGGCTTTGTGCCGTTTGCTGAACAAGTGCAAAAACTGCTTGAACTAGACGAAGTACATGCCAATGTTTTGGAATTTAAAGATAATAAGTTAACGGGTAAAGTGCTAGGCACGATTGTTGATGCGCAGCAAAAAGCCGTGGTGTTGAGCCAATTACAGCAACGATTAAATTTACCTACGCAACAAACAGTGGCGATTGGTGATGGTGCGAATGATTTGACCATGATGGCTGCGGCAGGACTCGGTGTTGCCGTACACGGTAAACCTAAAGTTGTTGAACAAGCCCAAGCTGCAATTTGCCAAGGCTCGCTATTACAATTGTTATATTTACTAACTATTCCTGTTGTTAAGTAACAGATTTAAGTTAGCCGTTTAAGCCAAATCTGTTTGCGCTTATTCATTTGTTCTACCAGCTCTGCGGTAAAGTCCAAATGACTAAGCGTTTCATCTGTTACATCAACCATGTCACCAACACCTGTGACTGCCCACAGTGCCTCTTCAAGATCTTTTGCTTTATGCAATGCATATTGGCTTACGTATTTTAGTTCGTTAGATAAATAATCAGTATCAGGGCGGCCAGTGCGTGAAATATAAATACGCATTATAAAGAGCAACTCAGATTTAAGACCTTTCTTTAAAAAGAGTAACTGTGGGGCATAATCTTCGCCAGCACTGCACTTGCTTTTTATAGCGTCTTCAATGGTTGATTTTTTAGGATCAAAACGAATAAATAAAGTGAAAGGTAACGGTGGATCTTGACGGCTGCGATCTTTTATAAGCGGTGTGATCACGCCATTGAGCTGCTCTGGCGATAAAAAAGCATCAATGCTGGTGGTATTATTAAGCAAGCCATAGTTTTGTAAAATGATATGCAATGGGCTAGGGTACAAGCCTTGACCGATAGCTCCTGTTTTAAAATGTGTAGCTTCTTTATGTAAATAAAACGGAAATTGGCAAACACTTTTAGTTACCATATTTCGCAGCGCTGTCGATAATCCTGGCACCTTTGGCGCTTCTTCAGATACTTTTAATTTATCTTTATTATTTTCAATTAATTGCGTAAAAAACTTTACCCCTTCGTGTGGGTTATCAGCAATACGTAAGGCTTTTAAGTTGATAGTGGTAAACGATTTACTAACCGCCATCACTTCGTACTTTAATTTACTCAGCGTATGCTTCTTGGTTATTTTTTGCAGCTCAGGCAAGCTTAATTCAACAACTTCACCTTTTTGAAAAGTAACCGGTTGGTCACACTCAATTTGCAAACCCATTATCGAAAAATCACGACTATGAGCGGTATGTGTTTGCTCATCCTGAGTTGTTAATACTGCATCTGTTTTATACAAGTAGCGTTTATGTGAGCGAAGATTTACATACTCTAAATCAACGGTTTCAAGCTTTGGTGGGGTTTTATGTTTACCGTGACCAAAGCGCTTGAGCTGATTAACTATACTTTTGTCGTAACTAAAGCTTTGGTAATGGGTTTGTTCAGCGTCTGTTCCTACAGCGGTTAAAATCACAAGATATTTTACGTCTTTGATCATTCCTTGTACGCGAGGCGTTGGTGGCTTGTTCAATTTTTCAATATCTTTGCCGGCGGTATTTGGCAAGCTCAACGGAATATATGAATCTTCAGGATGGCTTGGCATTAACTGTACTTTAAAGCATTGCCAGCTTTCTTTTTGACTACCAAAACCAAAAAATAATGCGCTTAATTGCGGCTCTGCAGTCAACTCAGTGCGCGTTGCTGAGTAATAATATACTTTTCCAGCAACCACGTGCGTAAAGGTATATAAATACTCTTCTTTAACTGGGGCTGGGTTACTTAATAACTGAGCTAAGCGTTGCTGATTTAAAATGGTGTATAAACATGACAACTTTCGCTCATCACAAAAATAACGCTGAATAAAGATATTGTTTTCAGTGGTCAGCACTAAACTTGGGTAGAGTTTATCGTTTTGCAAACTAAAAAAAGTAAATAACGAGGTAACACGGGGAATATAATACTGCTCATAGCCTTTTGAGACGACTGCATCTAAGGTGTTATCTAAATTTACTTTATAACGACGCTTATTGCCGTGAATAAAACTTTCTAAAAACTCATCAAATTTTTCGTTATTTTCTATAAAAGTACGTTTTAAGCGAATGTGATTAAATTCCGAAGAGATTTTCTCAACTGCAACAACTTCATATTGAATACCATTTTTTAAACCTAATTCAAAATCTTGCTCAAGACCAACTAGGCGCAGTCCTAATAACTGCCCTTTTTTGACTTGATAGCGCGGTGAGAGCTTTATTTTTGCGCCACTTAAAGAGATATCTGAGGTGGTTGCTGCAATGGTGTTATCTTTGCTGAGTTCTACAGTGATTTTGATTGAATAGTTCATCCGTTCTTCACGGCGACTTTCATAAGAGGCAAATTTAATAACTTGGCAATCTAATTTTTGTTCATTCTGTAATTCAGGTTGCTTAGCTTGTTCAGCAGCTTTTTTTTGCATTACACGGTGGTTATTATCGGTGTTCATTACTGCTTCGTAAACAGCAAGGGTATAACCACCATGACGTTCTATGGCTTGTTCAAATACCGCAATGGCGGTTTCATCCATAAAGTGTTGTTTGCCTTCATACTCATAAGGTTTAACTTGGCCTGTTACTTGGCCGCGTAAATCAATAAAGCGGGCGATAGGTTGTGACAAGCGCGACATTTCCATCTTGATCAAGAACTGCTCAGGTTTTGTTAAACCCGCTGTCTTCGATTTAAAGATCGTGTCAAATTTGGCATTACCTAAATATGATTTAAGCTCATCAACTAAACTTTCATATTTAAGCAGAGTGTCTTCAGTCATTTATAAAACCATCACCGTCTATTCTAAAAAGTTGGTATACTGCACATGTATTTACACACTCACTTGGTTGCTGGTTCGCAGCATGTGGGGTGTAATGAGTTACCATCTTTAATTTTTATTATTATGAGATTGCCAAATAAATGGCTCATTACTTTAGTTTATTAATCAAAAAAGCCCAAGCTAAAAAGATTAAGCAAAAAGTATGCCCTAAAGTAAAAGTGATAAACCTTGCTTTTTTATATATCTCGATTGTGGCGTTGAATTGCCTTATTGGCAAGGTCAATATTCAGCGCACCATAACGCAACCAATAAATTAAAGATCATCCTAGTATGGACATAAATGATTTCAAAATGACGAAGGTAGGCAAAAGTTAATGGCAAAAGCGGCAAAAATAGAGTTTGTTTGCACCGAATGCGGAATGAACTACCAACGCTGGCAAGGACAGTGTCGCTGCGGCGCATGGAATACCTTAGCCGAATTTAAGCCCTCAGCAGGGCAAACTAAAAAAGCAGCAACGCGCAGCGTTGTTGGCGGCTATGCTGGTGGCGTTGGCGGTGGCTCGAAAAAAATTAATGACATCGCAACCACCGAAGCCGAAAAGCAACTAACCGGTATTGGTGAACTTGACCGAGTATTATCAGGTGGCGTGACCACAGGTTCTGTGAATATTATTTCTGGCGATCCCGGAGCAGGTAAAACGACTTTATTATCGGATTTAGTCGCGCGCATGTCACAGCGTATGCCATCACTTTACTGCACCGCAGAAGAGTCGTTATCGCAATTTAAAAACCGTGTTAATCGCTTAAAACTCGATTACAACCCAGACGAATTGTATTTGTTATCAGAAACCAGTGTTGAAACCATTATCGAAGAGCTTGAAAAAAATAACATCAAGTTTGCAGTAATCGATTCTATTCAAGCAGTTGTTACTGATACCGCAAACGGCAGCCCAGGCTCACCGTCACAAGTTAAAAGTGCCGCGCAAGCGCTTACACAGTACTGCAAGCAAAATGACGTCACTATGTTTATTATTGCCCACGTAAATAAAAATAATGAAATAGCGGGGCCGCAAACTTTAGTGCATATTGTTGATGCGTTATTACATATCGACACGAACGATGGGCAAATACGTACCTTGCGCGCCAATAAAAACCGCTTTGGTGACATTGATACTGTAGGCATTTTTAGAATGTGCGAACGCGGTATGCTAAGTGTTGATAACCCCAGTGAAATATTTTTATCGGGATCAAGTACCGACTCACCCGGTTCAACCATTACTTGTATTCGAAAAGGTAACCGCAACTTGTTGCTCGAAATACAATGTTTAACCACCGAAACCGAGGCGGAGTTTCCACAGCGAGTGTGCGTAGGTTTAAATATGAACCGAATAAAAATGCTCACTGGTATTTTACGCAAGCACACTAAAACCAAAATCTTTCATGATACGTTTTTTAATATTGTTGGCGGGCTGAGAATTGATGAAACCGAAACCTGTATCGATTTAGCCTTAGTGACTGCCTTACTCAGTAGCTTAAATGAGTTTGTTGTACCGCGTACCACCTGCATAATGGGGGAGCTGAGTTTAAACGGTGACGTACGGCCAATCGACAGTGGCGTGCCACGCGTTAAAGAAGCTGCCCAACATGGTTTTACCGAAATATTTATTCCATTTCGTAATTACCATAAATCAATGGAAGGGCTGGGCGCTAAAATAACCCCAGTTAAAACAGTGCATGAACTGCTAAGTTTAATTAATTAGCCACGCTCAAAAAAGTGCAAATCAATTTGCACTTACTTATGCTAGGCCTTATCAAAGGTATTATTGAATGATACGCTTAGCAAAATCTTAAGTCTAAAGCCGTTAGAGACTAAGCTAAATAACAACGGTGATAATAGAAATCGTAATAAGGAAATAGAATGAAAAAACTCGCAATTGTTGCTGTTGCTGTTGTTGTCGTTGCGGCTATCGGTGGTGTTAGCTATGCAAATCATGCACTGACTCAAGAAGTTAAAGTAGAAGTTGATCGTCAGCTTGCATTAATGAGCCAGCAAATGGGTGTAACAGCCAGTTATGAAGATATTTCGGCCAGCGTGCTTGGGCAAAGTGTTGAAATATCAAATATGCAAATCACTGGGTTTGATCAGCAGCCGGTTGCTAATATTGCGAGCATTGAAGTGGCGGGATACGAAGTAGATAAAATTGCTCCTCGTACCGAGTTGAGCATAAAAAACTTTACCTTCAGTGAGCATTTTTTAGCGCAGTTACCACCAGACGCTAACAATAAACTCGCTGCTGCTAGTTATGATCTTCATACATTGATGAACTATGATGAAAAATCAGGTGATAGTGATATCGACTTTGCGCTTAATGCTAAAAATATTGTAGGCCTTAATTTTAACCTCGGTCTAGCAAAGTCAACCGCATTGATGAATGCTTCATTGGCGCTGAGCAAAATGCAGCAACAACTAGGTAGTCAACAGCCGACTTTAGAGCAGCAATTACAGCAACAAACCTTACTAATGGAGGCGCTTGCAGAGCTTGAACCACGCAGCATCGAAATTGCCCTCAATAACGAAGGTGAATTTAAAGCACTCGTTGAACAAACGCTTGAAAAGCAAGGTATGACGCTGGAGCAAATGCAGCAAATGGTCAACATGCAGCTACAACAAGCGCCAGTCAGCGAGGCGCTGAGTGAAGCGATTAAAAACTTCACGCAAGGTTTAAGCTCATTAACCGTGTCAGCAAGCTTGCCAGCAGGGCAAACCATGACCGAAATTAACCAACAGATCTTCACCCTAATGGGGCAACCAGAAGAACTGGCAGAGTTTATAAATTTAAAAGCGAAGGGCGAATAGCTCTTAGAGCTATAAGTTGTATGCCTTAAGCGGTAAGTTTAAGACAAAATACAGTTTTGAGTTATTTTAAAGCGCGAGTTAATCTCGCGCTTTTTTATTGGCGATTCGGGGGAGGGACTAGTATTTAGGCGCTAGGAACTAGGAAAAACCAAAGCAGGTCGGCGTAAAATTTATTATCGTAGGTTGTGGTTCAGAGCAACGAAACTCAACGGTGAAAATTAAAGTTTAGAGATGGTTTCAAGTGGGAAACTGACGTTGATATAGGTTTAGGATAATAACTCATTGAATAATCAAGCTGTTGTTTGCTCCCATATTCAGGAACATGAGCGACACGCGTGTCTTTATCTGCTTTATTTTCCTGTATTCATAAACAGTTTTTGAATTTTTTTTCAACAACTCGCGGGTTTATTTCTTGTGATTTACAATAACAAAATAACAACAAAGATAAATCCCTTGATTTACATTTAGATACAGAGTTAGACTGAAAGTATTAAAAAACTCAAAGGATTTTCTGTCTGCAACTTGTGGGTTTAGATCCTTTGAATAAGCTGTTATATGCCTAGGGAAGATCGGTGCCTAAAATTCTAATCGAAGGCTTTGAAAACTTGAATAAAGTCGCTATGAGTAAGGCTATAAACTCAAATACGCCATTTAATCTCAAAGAGTCCAAAGCAATCACTGATAAGTTGTTAGCTAATGGTATTGTAGAGATACCGATAGAGGCATCATTCAATGTTGTGGGTTTGTTATCTGCGTTGAATTCAGCAAATGCTAACGTAAAGTTTGCAGAGTAATCGGCATATAACAAATGAATAATGTCGTTCGTAAACTCACTGGGAATTTTACTCGCTGGCCTTCGGCCAAAACGCTCCTAAAATCCCCATATTCAAAGCGTTAGGTGTAATCTAGGCTCATGGTAGAAATTGCAGTGAATTATAAATACCCAGAGGAATTAGAGTTCTTTGATAAGGGATTCGGTTTATCTGATGAGAATGATCCCGATGAGGGCTTGTTTTCTTATATCTATATTTATGAAGATGGTAGTGAGCTTATCGTCACCCATTCTCCATTTGGCAATATATCATTTAGTGCCAAGCTGATATCAAAAGGTATCGTGGTATTTAATATCTACCAAGAGTACGTGTCGGAGATAGCCTTTCAAGCATGGAGTGATGAGAAAGTTATTCGGTTATATTGCAATGCCAAGGGCATAGATACTGAGTTTAGAGTGTATTATTTACCTCAACCGAGAATATATGTCGCAAACACCTAACAATACGTGCAACGCTGACAATTTAAAGCGTCGCTTGAAAAGCAGCAACACTTTAAATCGCAGGTTCACTCTGCGTTAGCAGTCAATCAAGTATGAATATTGAAATAGAAAACTATTGGGAATTGTTGGCTTTACATAAGTCCTTAATGGCCGTTAAATTTGATCAAAATTCATGTTTGCGTGAGGCTCAAGGGTCGCCCTATACGGGCAGCTTGGCATTTAAAGTGTTTGATCAATTGGTAGCTGCAAGCAATGAAAAACAAGCTGCGGATTGGATAAAGTGGCAAAAGGCTGATGATTCTCGTATAGAAACACAGCTACTACACAAGCATATAAAAGAATCTGAGTGGTGGGCGGATTCAGATCAAAGTCAAAAAGAAAAGTATGTTCGTGATTTTATGGCTCCTCTAATTCTTAAGGAGCGGGTGTTCAATGAAATCACCAAAAACTGCTAACAAAACAATCAACCGGACTCCGCTAAGCGTGGTTCGCTTTGCTCACAATACCACGCTTAGCTCCGCTCGGTTATTGTGGCGTTAGGATCTAATGCAAATACTTACGTTTTTCCTGCTAATTCTGCTTGCACTTCCAAGCAACTCGCAAACATATGCTATCTACGATAGGGAAACTGCTGAAGCTAAGGTTGCTCCTGTTTTGAATGCTTTAAAGGAAGGGGTTAGGACGAAAAATGTAGAACTATTTAGTAGCTATATTTTTTTCCCATTAAATATTAGTAGTGCCCAAGTAATTACAAAGGATGATGCTTTACCTATTAAGCCTCAAAAAATATTAACTAAAGAGGAGTTGCAGCAAAGATTTGATGAAATTTTTACTGATACCCTCATAGATTTAATTAACTGTATTACACCTCAAAATATGATTTACGATAAATATAAAGGGTTTGATGCAGCATATGGGGCAATTTGGTTTTTCGATATTGTCTATGAAGACTCAGGGAAAAGGCTCTACGCACTATCAAGCCTTTCCCATGAAAAAAATGCAACCAATAAATGGCTGGATCAGAATTGCAAAACTCAATAGCAGATCCTAACAAGTTAAATCATCGGAAAACCACTCGCTGCGCTCGCGTTTTCCGCTGTTTAAAGCGTTATGTTGCCCCGATAAATTTAGCTATCGTAGAGTGAAAAATGATAAGAAAATACAACGATAATGACTTAGATTCGATTCTTGAAATCTGGTTGACTGCTTCGATGAAAGCTCACGATTTTGTCTCAGCTGAATTTTGGAAATCCCAAGTTGATAATATGCGTAATATTTACCTTCCAGCTTCAGAGATATGCGTTTATGAAATGGATTCTAAAGTTGTTGGTTTTTACGCATTGTATGAAAGTAATCTGGCAGCGATATTTGTAGATCCTGACTTACAAGGTAAAGGTATTGGTAAGCAATTGCTGACCCATGCAAGATCGCAAAGAGTCATGCTTACTCTTTCTGTGTACAAAGAAAATCAGGCAAGTTATCAGTTTTATCTGTCTCAAGGTTTTAATGTGATTAGTGAGCAAGTTGATGAATATACAGGCCATTTAGAGTACACAATGAGTACGGGCACATAACAAACGGTTCAAGAGGGACAACCAACGCGTGGGATTTTTACTATACGTTGGTTTCTGTGGTTACGGTGTTATGCGGAAAGTTGGTAGTAGCGTTGGCTGCCCCTTAAGCGGGCGTTGAGGCTGTAGAATTACTCTTTCTAGGAACTGATTTTACATATTCGGCTTGATTGTTTTCTAACCTTGAATCTACCTGTCCGCTGTGATCTAATAGATATTATTCACCCACGGTAAATTG
>NZ_JACJDM010000088.1:0-11834 GCF_014163545.1 Pseudoalteromonas sp. SR45-6 | reverse complement strand
TTTAGCTCTGTTGTTTTTAAGCGATTCATAAGATCACAAAACACCATGAATGTTCCCTCGCTTCCCACATTTTTTAATACTATTAGTTCATTGATATATAAAGGCTAATTCTGGGGATACTTTAGAGCTGACATGCAAAATCAATTACGCGAAACACTTTCACAAATTGGTGGTTCGTCTCAGCAACTGGCTACAACCTCTGAACAGTTAACGGTTGTGACTAACCAGTCTACACAAATTGCAACCCAACAAAGAGATCAGCTAGAGCAGGCAGCTACGGCGGTTAATGAACTAACAGCAGCCATTGAAGAGGTTGCGCGTAGTGCAAACTCTACGAGTGACAATGCTGAGGTTGCGGATGAAAAAGCACAGTTAGGCCAGGCTAAAATAAACGAAACCATCAAAACAATAGGTTCATTGGTTTCAGAGATCCAAAACTCAGCAGCTGGTATTACCACCTTAGCCGCAAATATAAAAAATATAGAGTCAGTACTTGATGTGATTAGAGCGATAGCAGATCAAACAAATCTGTTAGCATTAAATGCCGCTATCGAAGCTGCACGCGCTGGAGAGAGTGGTCGCGGTTTTGCTGTCGTAGCTGATGAAGTAAGAGCTCTTGCTCATCGAACACAAGAATCTACTAAAGAAATTGAGCAAATGATTCAAACTGTTCAGTCTGAGACAAGCCAAGCTGTTGTGAATATGAATAACAGTAATCAACTAGCTGAAGGTACGTTGCTGATAGCAAATGATGCAGGAGCGGCATTTAGCGAAATAACCGGTTTGATAAGTCAAATTAGTAATCAAAATATAACTGTTGCTAGCGCTGCTGAAGAGCAAACAACCGTTGCAAGGGAAGTAGATAAAAATTTAGTTTATATTCGCGACTTATCAATTCAAAGCTCTGATGGTTCGGAGCAAACGAATGCTTCTAGTACTGAGCTTGCAAAATTAGCAGAGCAACTCAATAACCTTGTATTACGATTTACTATTTAACTAATCAAATGTAAAAATTTACGAATTTACGAATTTACGAATTTATTATTTAATTACAACACACAATAGCAAGCATGAGTTTGCTATTGTGTGTCGTAATAAAGTACATACCTACTCAATTAATTTGCTAAAACTATCCCGCTCTTCATAAATAAAAATAAAACCATACCAGCAAAAGTATTATTGAATTCTCGCCTAAACAACGCATTAACTTATCTATGTCGCAAACAAGGTTACCCACACTTTCTTACAACTTAAAACAACAACACACAAAGCCCACACATATTTTTTCAATTTTGACCGCTATGATAATAACTTATCGACATGAACATAAATGGAATCATCTCATGAAAAAAAGCTTACTGATCTTTTTATTACTTTCCGGCTGTGCATCACAAGGCATTGACCGTAATGATCAAAATCAAATGGTTAAACGCTATTACGCTACTGTAGGGTCAATGCAGCAAGTAACGCTATCATCTGAGGTAGGTACAGGCATCGCAGCAGGCGCAGGCTTCGGCTTCGTTGACAACCTAGATGGTAATACTGAAGAAATGGTAGGCGGCGCAATTATTGGCGGCCTCGTCGGGGGCTTATTTACTGCCCTGTTTGAAGGCGGAAATACCGCATACCAGTACAACTTATACGCAGCTAACGAAGGTGACTTTACTGTTATTCAAAAGCACAAACTAGATAAAAATACGCAATGTGTAGTAGTAAATGCTGGAGGTAAAGTAACTCTAGAGCCTGTAGATAACGCATATTGCGAACCAAGCCTAAGCACGAATGAAAAAGCCAGCATTGCTAAATAGCGCTTTAGCAATGGCATAGTATAGTTGCTAGATCTACACTAATAACTTTTTCGAACAATATTAACTTATAGCAATATTGTGACCTCTTTTTAGCTATTTTGTATTTAGTTATAAAAAGAGGCTGCTCGAAGCAACAGCCTATAATTCTAACTACACTATCTAAGGTGCCCGCTTTCAACAATAGGCGTAACCCAATATTTTAATGGGGTGTATTGGCACACAGGGCTTAATGCCGTTTTAATTGTTTGCAGCTGCGCTAATAATATATGCACCTCAAACTGATAAAAACTGCGATGCCCTTCTACTTGCTCGGCAATGTCAAATTCACTGTGCTCTTTACTGTAGCCTTCAATGTTTTTTAAGTTAAAGCCGGTAATGCAGTCTATGCCAATTAATATATCAACCACGTCATCTTTTATGTTTGTGGGTACATTTAGGGTAAAAAGTAACTGTTCAGCCATGTTTTTTCTCCAACCAACCATAAAAGATAGGTAATAAATAAAGTGTTGTAATTGTTGAGGTAATTAACCCGCCAATAACCACAATCGCCAATGGCTTTTGAATCTCAGCGCCGGGGCCGGTGGCAAATACCAGTGGCAGTAAACCAAACATTGCGGTTGTGGCTGTCATTAACACTGGGCGAAGGCGTCTGCTTGCACCATCTAAAATGCGCTGCGTTACATTGGCAGAAAACATTTTCATTTGCTCAAAGTAGCTGATCATCACAATACCATTGAGTACCGCTACGCCAAGTAAAGCAACAAAACCAACCGATGCAGGCACCGAGAGGTATTCATTACTAATAAATAGGGCAATCACTCCCCCCATTAATGCAAACGGAATATTAGCAATTATCAGCGTTAATTTAGATAACGATTTAAACGTGGTAAATAAAATAATGAAAATTAGTATTAATGCCACAGGAATAAGCACCAGCAAGTTTTGTGTCGCACGTTGCTGGCTTTCAAATTCACCACCAAACGACAAGGTAAAACCACTGGGTAACTTTATGCTGCTATTAATTTTAGCTTCCAGTTCATTTACATAACTAACCACATCGCGGTTATCCACATTAACGCTTACAGAAGCAAAGCGCTTTGCTTTTTCTCGCTCTATTAACAATGGCCCCGTTTTAAAGCTAATATTAGCCACCTCTTCAAGTGGTAGTAGGCTGTTGTCGGGCATTAAAATTAGCTTTTGCTTTAATGCGCTCATTGACGACAACTCAAAGTGTGCTGCGCTTTCGCCTTTTTGTGCATTAAACACAATAGGGATCACGCGGTTTCCTTCTTGCAGTGCCGATACCTGTAAGCCTTCTAATTGCGACTTTAAATAATCACTTAATCCTTCGGTGGTTAAACCAAACTGACTAGCAACCTCAGGAATAAGTTTAATATTTACGTATTTCCCCCCTTCGATAAGCGCCATTTGCACATCACTTGCACCGTCAATATTAGTGGCAAGTGCCGTGATTTTTTCAGCTAATGAGGAAAGTGTCGCAATGTCATTACCGAATACTTTAATCGAAATATCACCGGTGCCACCGGTGAGCATTTCTGATACCCGCATTTGTATTGGTTGAGTAAAGCCAATATTTACCCCTGGAAATTGCGCAAGTGTTTGTCGAATATCCTCGATTAGCCGCGCTTTGGAGTCAAAACGCCACGTATCTTTTGGCGCTAATTCCATAAACACATCGGTTTCGTTTAACCCCATAGGATCAAGCCCGAGTTCATCGGAGCCGGTACGGGCAACAATTTGTACGATTTCTGGGGTGTTTTTTAACAGTGCTGCTTCAATTTGTTTATCTATATCCAGCGAGGCTTGCAAGGAAATACTCGGCGATTTTTCCAGTTGTACAATAATGTCGCCTTCATCTAAAACGGGCATAAAGCTTTTACCAAGCCCCTGAAATAACACCCCACTGAGCACTAAAACAGCGACCGATACAACACTTATTGCCACCGGCTTTTTAATTGCACGAGCAAGTGTTTTAGTATAAAAACCTTGTAATAGCGTGACCATTTTAGGCTGGGTTACGGGTTCATTTTTTAATAACAATGAGGCTAAAATTGGAATAACCGTTAACGACAACAACAGCGCACTAAGCATGGCAAACACGATAGTGAGCGCCACTGGGGTAAATAACTTGCCTTCTAACCCTGTTAGCATTAATAGCGGTGAAAACACGATAATTATAATGATTGTGCCTGAGAACACTGGCGCCGCGACTTCTTTACAGGCGCGATAAATAGCATGCAGCCGAGGGAGGTGCTGATTATTAGCCAACCGATTCACTATGTTTTCAACAATAACTACCGATGAGTCCACCAGCATACCAATGGCAATCACTAAGCCACCTAAACTCATTAAATTAGCCGATAAATCAAACTGCTTCATCATTATAAATGTCAGCAATGCCGACATAGGTAAAGACAAAGACACCACCAATGAAGAGCGAATATCACCTAAAAACAAGGCAAGTAGCACTATCACTAAAATAATCGCTTGGCCTAGTGCGCTAGTAATGGTGCTAATTGCGGTATTTATTAAGTTAGAACGGTCGTAAAACACATTAATTTTTGTGCCTTGCGGTAATGACGCTTCAATGGTGCGAAGTTTATCTTTTACATCTGCAACAACTTGCGCTGTATTACTATTTTTAAGCGCAATTATAAGCCCTTGTACCGCCTCTTCACTGTTTTTAGTAACTGCGCCATAACGGGTTAAACTGCCAACGTGTACCGTGGCAATATCACTTAACCGAATAACCTTATTTTGAGTGGACTTAATCACGGTATTTTCAATGGCGGTTATATCTTTGTATTTGCCCTCAGTGCGCAGAATTAAGGTGTCGTTGCCTTTTTCTAAGCGCCCTATGCCACCGTTTTGATTTGTTTGCGTGATTGCCAATTTCATTTCATCAAAGCTGACTTGATGCTGTTGCATCAATAAAGTATTGGGAAGTATTTCATAGGTTTTTGAAAAGCCGCCAAGGCTATTTACATCAGCAACGCCGGTTACAGTGCGCAGTAATGGACGAATTTGCCAATCTAAAAGCTCTCTTTTTTCAATCAGCGATAAGTGAGTACTTTCTATGGTAAACATGAACACCTCGCTCAAAGGCGTGCTCATTGGCGCCATGCCGCCACTAATATTACTGGGCAAGGTGGGCAAAATATTTAATAAACGCTCATTCACTTGCTGACGCGCCCAATAAATGTCGGTGCCCTCTTCAAAGTCAATGGTAATATCGGTAATAGAATACTTAGTGGTAGAGCGCAGCATTTTCTGTGACGGAATACCCAGTAATTCGGTTTCAATCACCCGTGTTACTTGCGATTCTATTTCAAGGGCGTTCATGCCGGGTAATTTGTAAACTATTTTAACTTGGGTGGGTGATATTTCTGGAAAAGCATCCACCGGAATACTTAACCAAGATTTAGCACCAATGGCCATAGCAACAATAACAAAAATACTAACAAACAAACGCTGAGTAAGTGAAAACTTAATAAGCTGGTTTAACATTTACTCTCTCCCTAAGTGAAGCAACATACCCTGTAGCGCACTTACCGAGCTTATTAGTACCTGCTGATCATCTAGGTTTTTGTTAGCAGTAAATACATAGTCTTTGCCTTGTGTACCTTTGAGCTCAATCGGCAGTAACTCAAGCTTATCGCTAGACTTTAAAGCAATGTAATTAACATCTTCAAATTCAAACACCGCTGACTTTGCTATTTTAAAGCCCGTTAATTTATTTACCGGTGTGACTTTGATAGTTTGCCCTAGTCTAAGCTGGCACTCATTTGAGCTTGGCGACGCCCACACTATTTGATGGTATTTATCTGCAATACTGTCATAGCTCTCAATATTTAAGCTGCAACTTTCTGACAGCTTGAAATGCGCTAACGTGTTGGAAAAACTAAGAGGGACTTTAATCTTAACGCGAATACTACTTGCATCGATAATATCAAACGCGGTGTCACCCATCACACGGTTTCCCGACTCATTAGTGAGTTTTAAAATGCCCGTTTTTGGACTTACTAAGGTCACGTTTTCATTATCATCAATGTTTAAAAATGCCATTTGATGTTGCATATGTTCAAAATTTAGCTTGGCTTCAAAATAGCTTTTTGTGATTTCAACCCATTCAGAACTTCTTATTATTTTGTTTTTTAAGTGTTGTTGGTTTATGTCGTAATGGCTTTTAGCAATAGCGAGCATGTCTTTTGCTGATTGATAGGCATCTAAAAAATGGTGTACATCACTGCCCTCAACGCTTGCAATAGTGGCGCCCTTTTCAACCATGCTGCCGTTAGGGTATAAGTAACGAACCTGCTGTACATCAAACGCAAACAGCACCGTATAATTGACCCCAGGTTTGAAATTGACTTCACCAATTAAACTTTGCCCGTTAATAAACTCTGTTTTTTGAATCGGCGCAAATTCAACATCAAAACCACTGAGTGACGAAAGCCTTACAGGTGCTAAATTTTGCGAAGCAAACACAGGATTAAATGTTAATAAAGTCACCGTAAAGAAGAAAAATAACGTATATTGAATACGCAAAAAATGACGCATTTTTTTTGTAAAATTTAACAGCATTTCGTTTGTTCACATTTGATTAATTTTATAGAATCAACCATGACTTTTTTAGACGGTTAAATCATCAGGCAAACGCCTTAACGTACCCAAAAATAGCGAAAATTACGCTATGGTACATTTGTCCATTGTATTTATAAGGCATTGATAATAGAGGTTTTAATGAGAGACAAGTTAATAGCAGCCACCTTGTTAATAATAATGGTGCTAAACTTTTTTGATGTACTAACGGATATACATTTAGGCGTGCCGCAGTGGCATATTTTTTCTGAGGGCTTAATCGTTGTCATTTCTGCAGCCTGTGCTATTTACTTAATTAGCGATATTCGTGCGCGTACTGCCAATATTAATGCGCTGAAACAAGAATTAGTGCATTCAAAAAAAGAACTTAAAAACATATCACAAGCAATGATGGATGCGCGCCATGAATACAGCGGCGTTATTCAAACCCAATTTTCACAGTGGACATTGACCCGCAGTGAGCAAGAAGTCGCGATGTTGTTACTTAAAGGCTTAAGCTTTAAAGAAATAAGCGCACTAAGAAGCACAAAAGAAAAAACCGTTCGTCAACAAGCGTCCGATATTTACAGCAAAGCCGATGTAGAAGGCCGACATGAGTTTGCTGCATGGTTTTTAGAAGACTTTATGCAACAAGGACAATACCAACCAACAAGTTCAAGCCTCAATTAATTGACAAGCTACAAAGGTGAGGCCTCTGGTTATTTCTATAGCTTTGCATCCGCTGTGCATCAAATCTTAAGGAATAATTAAAAACCTTAATGATTATCTCTGTGTAAAACTAGATGAGTTCATTTTTATTATGACAACCATTGCTCAACTTAGCAAAAACATAACCCCCTACAGCCCCTGCAAGCAGCTGCATATAAAAACCCCAGCCTCTTGCGCCCGCTATAATAGTAATATTCATAATTGACTCAATAGCAATTAAAGCCGTAGCAAACGCCACAATACCCGCAATTACAAATAATTGCGCACCTTGTTTTTTAACTTTTTTAGCAATAAGCCAGGTAACCAAAAACGCGATGGCAAGTGCAATAGCAATAATAGCGCCATAGGTCGGTAGCAAGCCGAGCCAATCTTCAAGGGTTAAGTTAACACGGTCATTAAAGCCCACCACAACACCCACATTAACTAATTGATTGACAACGTATTGACTATGAAACAAGCTAGCGAGTGTAAATGTAAGTAACCAAGAAACTAAAAATGAAGGGAGTATACGTGTTAAAAACGACATGGTTATCTCAACTTAAAATGAAACTTTTTTCTTACAGTAGCAAAGGCTTGCAGGGTAAACAATCTCTACGTTGTATTACTCTACTCTCGCTTTTAGCGTTTTCTTGTAACGCCAGTGCAGAGCTATCAAAACAGCAATACACTGCTGATACCTTAGCAACGGGACTCAATTCACCGTGGAGCATGGTTAAACTCCCAAGCAATACCTGGTTTGTCACGGAACGTGATGGTCATATTGTTATCATTAAAAACAACCAACAAACCCGAGTTAAACTAGATTTCGAGGGCTTATACGTTGCAGGCCAAGGCGGCCTACTCGATATAGTGCTTTCGCCAAATTACAGTGAATCAAAAGAAATTATATTCACTTACGCTCAAGGTGAGCTTGATGCAAACAGGCTCGTTATTGCCAAAGCTACGTTTGATGGTGCGCAATTTTCAACGCCAAAAATTATTTATAAAGTTGCCACAGATAAAGACACACCGCAGCATTACTCTGGCCGCGCTCTTGTCCTACCCGATAATACCTTATTGTTTTCAAGTGGCGATGGCTTTGACTACCGTGAGCAAGCACAGGTTATGACCAGTCAACTTGGCAAAACATTACGCATAAACTTAAACGGCACGATACCAAACGATAACCCATTTATTAATCACAAAAATCCTGCAGCTCATGCTGTGTACTCACTCGGGCACCGTAACTTGCAAGGCTTGGTTTATGATTACGATACACAGCAAATTGTTAGCCACGAACACGGCCCCGCAGGCGGCGACGAACTAAACTATTTAACCCCAAGCACCAATTACGGCTGGCCGGTGATCACCAACGGAGATGATTACTCACAAGCACGTATTTCACCGTTTAGAGAATACCCTGGAATGGCTAAACCAACGGTTGATTGGACGCCCTCAATCGCCCCTTCTGGCATGGCTTATTATGGCTCAAAGCATTTAGCTTTTCCCTCACTACAACAGCATGTGCTAATCACTACGCTGGTCGATAAAAAGCTCTACAGCGTTAATTTAGCGAATGGTGAACTTACCCAGACTCATGTTTTACCAGAGGTAACTGGGCGTTTGCGGGATGTATTTGTTACAACCGAGGGTAATATCGCGGTGTTAACCGATGGAAAAGATGCAAAATTGCTGCTGATAACGCCAAAGTAAGCAGATTATTCAATCAGTGTGCTGTTGAGATGACAAGGTTTTTCTTTAACTGATTTAATGCGGGAAAAAATATATTTTTCCATATCATTTTAGTTGTCACCGCATTGGAAATGAGGATTATTGTATTTTACTGGGGTGAATATGCAGGTGAAGGAAAAAGAAATACCTGTTCTCTTGTTTTTGTATATTCCGATCGTTATCTATCCCATAGCAGGAACATAATGTCAGTACTTGAAAGCTCTGCAGAGGCCATTAAATCTGCACTAATTAAAGGTATTTCTAATGAACCACAACATATAAAATACTTCATTATAATCATCAAAAATTATTCGCCTATTCAGCTTTGGATTGAAAATTACAGAAAAACCACATCAATTAGTATTTTAAGCTTTCAAAGCTTCTAATATTTTGACCATTACAAGGTTAATAGATTTAAAATATCACCATATTTTATCGCCGTTTCCTATGCAAATAGTTAAACAACCTTTGTGTTCTAAGAACAGACTATAGCATCATAAAATGCACGGGTAATTTGATGGGAATATATTTACTGAGGTGTTTTAGCTAAAAAAACCATGCACATAAACTAATAAATCATTATGCACATGGCTTACTTTTAATTAAAGAGCATTTTCTACAGTATCTTGTAGAGCTTTTGCGCGATCTTCAATTTGGTTTTCTGCATTGGCAATTGATGAATGGTTTAATGTCAACACGCCATTGCTGTATGAAGAGTATTTATTGGCATTGCTGATATCACCAATATTTTGAATAACAACTTTTTTCAAATCGTCTTGAATTGCTTCTTGAGAAAAGCTATCAGCACACATTTTGCTGAACGCAATAATCATTGGCTCGAAGTAAATTTGAGTCCAAGTCTGACTATAAAGATGAGCATAATTATCAACTGACAAACTATCCCAATCAATTTCTATTTCAAATTCAAATTTTGCAGCATCAAAAACTTTTTTCTTTAGATCTTCAAGGTTGTTTTCTTGGAAATCTCTTGCTGCTTTTTTCTCTTTAAGTCCCATTATCATTCCTTATTTTGAGTTGAAAAGTACATATAAAAATTTGAATAAATCAGAATACGTTGTTTATTCCGTTTTCAATTTTTGTTTGAAGTTCAGCCGGAAGCTCACCTTCAAAATTGAATCTCACCAAAATTGTAGAATTCGTTTTTTTAAAGCGAACGCCATCTCTTGGCTCATTTTTAATATAAAAATCGGTTATTTGACTAATATATTCTTTACTGAAGTCATCATTAGCAACAGCCATAAGAGTATCACCAAGCACTTCTAGAATAGCTTTAATTTTGTCAGTGTTTTCAGCTGACACTTCATCAATAGTGAAATTAAAGTCAAGCCCATGAGTGTTATTAAGCGCAGACTTAATTAAAGTTACAGACGTTTCAATATCATCTGCTTTAAATGGAGATACTAGTTTAATCGGTTCTTGGCCTAATAAAAAGCGCTCATGCTTTGCGAAATCATAAATAGAAATATTTACAATACTATCTGTATCAATAAAAGAAATTTCACGCTCTTTATCAGTTAGCAATACCATTTTAATTTCAGGGTCATATTTTATAAAGAAACCAGAATAGCGATTATTGTACCTGTCAGCGACTATAATGTGAAATTCTGTGTCATAGTCAGTTTTACTTTGTTGAAAGCGTTCTAATAACTGCTTAGGAGATGCTAAAACGATATTGTTGATATAGTTATCCATGACTACTCATATTCCTTCTTAAATGTAATCATTATTTCAATAATGCAGTGAGCGGTTAAGAAAAGTCAAAATATAATTTGAAATTTCTTAATTGGATTATACATTTATATGATTAATAAAACATGAATAAATATTCACGAGGCAAGTCCTTCTGCTAACGCATAACTCACCTATTGAGTCATGCGGGGATCACACTTTGTAAATAAACACTATTTATGACCTAATACATAAATTTCATTATCTTAAACTTACTATGTCACTCTTCTCACATTTAGAGCTCGTCAAAGACAATCGTTCACATATAAATCAGCATAATAATTTATTTGATGTGCTTTTTCTGATTATTACTGCCGTCAAATCGGGGGGGGGGGAAACTGGTAAAACATTGATGTATATGGTGATAGTAAGCTTGATCAGTTAAGGGGATTTCGCTCTTTCGAAAATGATATACCCACTCGACATAGTATTGCTCGGATTTTTAGAGCTGTTGATACTGACTTATTACTACTGCCGATGTACAGCTGGGTCAATCAAAACCGCGTTAAATCAGCCCATCCTATCATTGCCTTCGATGGCAAAACTATTCACGGAGCAAGTAAACACATTGCTGATAAATCACACCTTGTCTCAGCAGTTAATTGTGAGGCAGGTCTCACGTTATTCCACCAAACAGTTGGCAGTAAGACAAATGAAATACCGACAGTTCGGGATTTATTGTAAATACTCGACATCAATAACACCGTCATTACATACCAATTGGCAACTCTAAACTGTGTTCGGTAGGTTGTGGTGTTATAGTCATTACTTTAACGCCATTAGGTGATTCAAAACGATGCCAAACCCCCTTTGGAATTACCAACATTTGACCTGAAAATAATGTATTGCGCTGCTCGATTTCCCCGTCTAAAAGAATCAAGGTCGTTTCACACCGAGAACCTGAACGAACTCGTCACCTATTGGGTGCCTTTCCCACTCACTCGACCCAGAATAATTTGCTATGTATACTCCACCATCTCTGTATTCAGATAAAAGAGCAAATGCATTTTTTGCTTCTTCTTCAGATGTTTCTGGCGTTCTATTTTTTAGTAATTTGATTCTGGAAAACTCATCACTGATTGTAATTGATACTGACTTAGGCACTTGCTCAATCCTTGTAGATACAAAAGGAGCCTATAGAATTGCTCGTTTTTATTTATTATTAATATATCAACCATAGTCTAATTACTATTTTTATTCAATTACTTAGTCTTTTTCAACTTCAATAATTACTCG
>NZ_JACJDM010000087.1:0-12003 GCF_014163545.1 Pseudoalteromonas sp. SR45-6 | reverse complement strand
GACGGCGAGATTATTTGGAAGGACTAGCCTATTTCGTACAGGTAGTAGTGCAAATCGATTGGAAAAATATGGATGTGAGTGATGTAATTGAAACTTAATAATTATTTTTGGGGATCCCTTAGCCTAGGAACCCCACGGCGCCCCGAGCATCACGCTTAATCCTTCAATGCACAATTGATGTGAACGTAAACGCCGAAGATAGGCCGACTCATGTACGCTTCCCAGTTCGGCCATCCATGGCCTCTCGTTCAAAGCTGCGCTTTTCACTCATGGCCTAGTTTCGCCTTATCGCGCATTGCCTACATGGATGTAGGTACTTAGGATTTATCGGGAACAAAATCATGCTATGCGCGATATTACTCATCAATTGCTTATTTTCAGGGCGTGATGATGAGGGAAGGGTGTTAAACGCCAGATTGGTTTTTGGTCTTGGCAATAAGCAAGACCTAGCCCCACGGTTTCCAGTCATAGAAAGCACACTGCCTTTATGCACCTAATTAAGAATTACATTGTTTTGAGTGTTTTTTAACTAATTGATAATATTTAATAAGTGGATATAAGAAGATTAAAGCAACAAAAAATATGATGTTAGAAAATAACAACATTTCACTTCTAGTATAACCTCCAGCAGTAAACTCATAATAAAGCGCCAAAAGAACAGCTGTTATTTGAGCGTATATAATGAGTAACCAAATGATATGATGTAAAATATAACGTTTATATATAATACCTAAACATGCGCCGATAGTAAGAGTATCAAACGTAAATGTAAGACAACTCAGCCATGCTGGCTGAATTTTTTGCAAGCTTATATTGAAAAAGGAGTTATAGATGTCATAGCCTGTGGTAAGTAAAAGTAATAGGAGAAACAAGTACCAAAATATATTGCTTTTCATAGTATCAATACCAATAACCATAAGGTATATCGTTCGGATTTTTTGGTAGCTTTAACCAACCTTCACTGTCATCTATGTATCGTTTAGTAAAGTTTCTTCTTATCGCACCTGCTGGCGCAAGGTTTGCTAGTATTTTTAATAAATTGGTAGATTCATTTGAGCTGCGGCCATAAGTTTGAATCGTAAGTTTTATGGTAGGGTAAACTCTAGTATATGCTTCATTTGCATCTTTATGATTACCGATGAACTGGCGATATACGAAATGGCCTACTGAAGCGATTCTACCGGCAATACCTACTTTTTTCACAACACTCATTTCTTTTGATGAGCTCATAACTTTCCTTGTTCCTTTTTTGACCTATGCTGAAGTTCGATATTCTCACTTTTTTTTTGTAATGTAAACGAACAATTTTTTAAGGCTATGGGGCTTTCTGTTTATAAGCAGTTAACGCAAACGCGAAGATAGTCCAGACTTTCACGCTCCCCAGTTCGGCCATCCATGGCCTCTAGTTCAAAGCTGCGCTTTTCACCCATGGCAAGTCACGGTTTTCATTTCATTGCCTACATGGATGTAGGTACTTAGGATTTGTCGGGAACAAAATCCTGCCATGAAATGAATTACTCATCAATTACTTATTTTCAGTGCGTGATGACGGGGGAAGGGTTTTAAACGTGAAGTAGGTGTTTGGTCTTGGCTAAATACAAGAGCTGAGCTTGCGCAGTGAATCCAAGCATTCAAGAATGCTTGACCGAAAGTTTTTGTTGGCAAGTTTTTATATTTTTGATATTTATAGGTTTTATGCTTTTACAAATTATGATGCTTTATAGGATAGATAAAGTGGAAACTTTCCAGCTTCTATTTCGCAGTTACCTTTTATTGATCTAAAGTTTGTTGATTTAAGTCAATGTGTACTAATTAAGGCTAATTATCAGCCATTAGATAAGGATAGAATAAATGGATTCAATGCTCGAGTACTTGGGCTGGATATTTCTTATTATAATCCTTTTCATTATAGGAGGGGTTTTATTCAGGTGGGATAGAGAGAGTAAACATAAAAAAGGATTTGATTATGGGATAATAATTGCCGTAATAATACTTTGCTTATTCAGTAGTGTTAGCTTTTTTTACTTTTCTCGATTTAGTTTTAGTTTGGCAGAGCCTTTGAATAAGTGGGTTGATGCTGCCACTTACTTTAATAATGCCTTAAACCCAGTTTTATTAATCGTTACGATAATATTGCTCTACAGAACATGGAAAACGAGTAAATCAGAGCTTGAAGAAACTAGAAACTTAGTAAGTACCCAGCTTCTTCTTGAGCAATCTAATCGCCTCAGAGCTAGCTGTGAAAAATTGCAAAGCGTGATTAAAGCATCAATTAATAAATACGGTTTATTAAGCTCAGCTGTTTTATATTCATTTGAAAGAATGATTAATGAAATAGATCAAGGTGACAGTAAAGCTTTTATAAAAAATAACAGTTATAAGCAAAAGGAGGGAGTTGAATCTAGTTCTGAACTATTTACATCAGTACTCAGTCTCATTGAATCAGCAGATCTTAGTCATTACCTAAAAGACCCTGAGTGCAAGACTTTTTTAAAGCATGAATGTGAAGAGCTCGAGTATTTAAAAACCTTTGAAGACTTAATATCTGTGTTTGTAAACAAGCCTACTTCGGATGAAATTAGCTGCTTTAGCGGGATAGTTCTATTGAAGTGCTTGGATGATCTAAGAGGAGATGCTGTAGATTCCCCTTATTTATTTAAGGAATATGAAACATTGTATTATTTTAATTTGATTGCAGATGAGCTAGTTATGTTATTTGATTTGGCTAAGGATAGTGCTCAGAGGAAGTTAATAGAATCTTCTTATATTAGAACTATAAAGCTCGTATTCAACGAAAAGCAGTTAGATAACCTATGCTATATAAGTAATCGTGATGATCTTTTAGAGCTGCTGAAAATTAGTAGAAAGTGTGGTTTTCAATTATAAACCCTTCATATACCAATGGTTCACTTATTAGAAAGTTCCGGTCAAGCAGGCTGCAGTGTTTACTTGATCTTTTTATTCAAAAAAACATGTGTTTTTAATTTTAAACTCAATTTAAATATGACTACGCACCTAGCGCCTTCAACCGAAGTCACTGCCATAAAGACTAAAGTGATTTTTTACTATATGATTGGAAATCATACATTCTTCATTGGCACATAAGCTTATGTGGATAGACAAAATCACTGAATGAGCCATTATAATAAAAACAATGCGTTATATATTTGATACTTTTGAGTTTGATAGTACCAGTTTGGTACTTAAAAATAATGGTCAGGATTTGGCTATTCGACACAATGACGCCAAAGTGCTTAAGCTGCTTTTGCAACATTCAGACACTGTATTTAGTAAAGACGATATTTTATCGCAGGTGTGGCAAGACAAGGTTGTGAGCGAGCAGGCTGTTTTTCAAAGCATTAGTAATTTAAGAGGGCTTTTTGGTAGCCATGCAATTAAAACCTTTTCAAAACGAGGTTATCAATGGCAACTCAAAGTTGATGCAACCCATAGTGATACTGAAAAAGCGCCAAGCACTGAAAATTCAAATGTAGCAGAGCAGCCAACAGCGGCTTTAGCATTCCCACACCAGCGCAAAAAGTGGCTAATTATGGCGTTTACGGCGCTAACCCTTTTTGCTATTGCGTTGATGTATTTAATCGCCAAGCCATCAGGTAAAGTTAATAGCACTGTTATTAAAATTTCTTATATCCCGCTTAGTACTCAGTCAGACGCGCAGCGTGTCAATCTTAGTGATAATGAACATTTTGACTTTACTGAAATACCTCATTTAAATACTGCTTATTTTCAAGTTTCAGCCGATTATGAATATCCTCAATTGGCCAGTGAGCACCCGTTGATTTTATCAGGCTCTATGCGCACTTATAATGAAAAGACGTATATTGATTTTATTCTAAAGGGCCCTTTTGCTGATTGGCGCGGCCATGTGTTGGGGGCTGATCAACGCGATGCTACAAAACAGCTTTTAAGTCACTTACAGAATCCAGTTATTTATAACCTACTCAATGAAGCGCAAGCCCCAGCAGTTAAGCAAGCAAACTTAGCTATTGCTCACCAACAAGCATCTAATGATCTTATTATTCTTAGCCAGCTCACCGAAACTTATTTAAGGATGGGAGAGTTTGAAAAAGCGCTGGTGATGGCAAGTAAACTTGAAAAAGCGGCTATTTCACAAAAAAATACCCAATATGTGGGGAATGCTTTACTCTTTCAAAGTGAAGTATTAACACGAAAAGAACTATTTGATTTAAGCGCCTTAAAGCTGGCAAATGCGATAGAACAATTTAAAATAATTAATGATTTACCTCGACAAGCCGACGCTTTGATTGCACAGTCGTGGATAGATCACAATCAGGCAGATTATAACGCCATTAAGCATAGTCTGCTTACATCAGCCAAATTAGCCTTTGAGGCTCACGATAAACAACGTGAGCTTGATGCTTTAACTTACTTATCTGTGTTGGCGCATAAAAATAAACAAGAAGACGACAAATACCTTTATTTAAGAGAAGCCGAAAGTAAAATGAAGGCTTACCAATTTCCTAGCTATCACTTGGCTATCATACCGTTTCACTATGCTATTTTTACTAAGAACCTCGAGGATAAAGAGCCTCATTTAAAACAAGTAATAAAACTAGCTACATTGACGCCTGAGTTTTGGGCTGCACGAACGAGTCGTAGGCAATTAATGAAATACTATATAAGTCAAAACCGCCTGAAAGACGCACAAGTACTTATGACAGGTATTACATTAGATAGTGCAGATAACTCTTACTTGAAAACGTTGTTAGCAGATGCGCAAAACGATACTGATGCATTTATTAGTCACGCAGAGCGTACTTTTGAGCAAGCACAATTGTCGGGTAATCTTCGTCTTAGTTTAGACATCGCACTATTGATTTGCGGCTCTGACAATACCCAAGTAAATTATGATTTTTATTCTCAATATATCAATGAAAAAGGCAGTGACTATTGGCGACGGATAAATGAGGAGAAGCTGACGTCTTTGAGTTTATGAATTGTACTAAGCGCTTACTTAAAAACGTAAAAGGCAGCAATAGTGCTGCCTTGACGCTTTATTAAATAAGCTAATTCTGTTTGAAGTTAACCCAGTTTAGCTTCCAGTTTTTATCACGTGATTGTATCGTCAATTTATTTTTCCCTTTGTTTAAGTAAATGGTAGCGCCTGATTGGGTTTGCCATTGATGATATCCACCCGTGCTTGTTACCTTTTCTGTGGCTAGCTCTTCATCATTCACTAATATTGCAAAGCCTTTTGTATCATCAGGAGCTGCTACTCGGTAGCTAAGCGAATAATGCCCTGATTTTGCGACCTCTAACTGATAGCTCATTATCGCCTTGTCACTTATGCCGCCTTGGCCCGTTAAATTGAATTTACCATCGATATCTGAGGTTCTTCCTACGGAGGATCCGGTAATCTCACTTGCTGATTCGGCTTCTAATCTTCCAGGTATTTGTACCCAAGGTGCTCGTGTTTTTACCGTGTTACTGTAATTACTTTGTTGATGACGCCTAACGGCTACAACCGTGTATTCATATTGATGGTTATCGATATTGGCATCTTTAAATATTGTTTCTACTATGTTTGGTGCTAATAGTTTAAATGTGCTGCCTATCGCTGAGTTCCTGTAAACACGATAATTTTCAATATCTGTTTGTTCGCTCTTGTCCCAGCTTAAAGTAACAAGACCTTGTTGTTGTTTTATGGTTAAATTAGTGACCGTGTCTGGGTAGGGTAAAACCGCATCACGCCTTAACTGTTCACTGTGTTGCGCTATTTTTAGCGTTTTTTTAAACTGCTTGGTGTTGCCTCCCATTGCTGGGGCTGCGCCATCAAGTGCAATCCTAAATCCTTCTACTGCACCGATAAAGTCTTTACCCATGACGCCTCTTTCACTAACCGCAAATGTATTCCAATGCCAGCTACCACCTCGTGCTACGCGGAATTCACAATTCTCACTTGTCCATGGTTGGCCATTAGTGGGTGCATTTTTATAGTTTTTTTTGTAACAGTCAGCAGTAAATTCAACCACATTACTAATCATGTCATGTAGACCAAATGGATTTGGTTTATACATACCAACGATGCTTGCATAAGCTGAGTGATCAACACAGTTTGACTTACCATTGAAGAAGTTAACATAGCTGGTATTGGTATCGCGTTGTAGTATATTTTCGCCCGTTAAATCAGCCGTATTCTCGTATTCACAAACGAGGGTTTGGTCGGGGTCGTCACCAAAATAATATTTACTGTTTGTGCCTGCTCTTGCTGCGTATTCCCATTCAGCTTCACTGGGCAGGCGATAAGGGCGACCTGTTTTCTCAGCCAACCATTGAACGTAAGCATTAGCCGATTTCCAGCCAATACAATTAACGGGTTGAAAGTCACTGGTGTTGAGCGAGTTGTTTTCCCATGTGCCTGCTGTTGCTCCATAATTAAACCAGCCATTTAATTGATGGATGCATTTAGTCGGCATGTCATAGCCAGACTCTTTAACAAAGTGACGAAACTCTCTGACGGTTACTTCATATTTTCCTAAGCTAAACTCGGGTAGCGCTACCTTATGAACAGGCTGGGCATCTTCTTTATCTATATCGCCCATCTGAAAAGTACCCGCAGGTATCGTGACCATGATGGGTTCAATCAAACCACTGGTACTTTCATTTGCATAAACTGCAGGGCTATTAATCGACAAGAAGAGAGGAATTATTAATTTATTTATTTTCATTTAGTTTTCCTTTTTAATGAGAGAGTAATAGTGGAAAACTAAGCAATAAAAATCTTATAAAAAATCTAAATGGTGGAAAAAATAGAAAAAACCTAGATGATTTTTTGATTAAAAGCTACAACTCTTTGTTTAACCAGTAAGAACTTAACTTCATATATCAAAGGTCTGGATTTATAATTTACCTATAGGTTGGATCTTAAGAAAATTTGAAGCTGAATGCTGAACAAAGCGACAAAGGGGTTAAGTTCTGAGGGATCGCCTTGATCCCCTAAGCACATTACTTTTGATACGACATTCCATGTCGCGTTTGTTAACATTTATCTTGGCGTATGTATTCGGTGTAACGTTTTTTAGCGAATTCAATTACACCGTATTTTTTGCTGTTTGTTTTTTATACCGGAAAGTTCAGCACGCTCTCGTATAAATCGCTCTCTTCAATAAGATGTATTAACCGAATTTACTGCCAACTCACACTTAAATCTAGCGCTTCTCCTATACTCGAAGAACAAGGGCCAAAAACGGTATAGTCACCAATAATTCTCATAAATTTAGCCTGACGACTATTTGGCAGCGTTGATAAATCGAGTGTAGTATTAAGGCCATAAGGTTGCCCCTCTTCGACAAATTTATCGACGACAAGCTCATTAGCCTCATCACCATAAATTCCATTATCGTTGAGGTCAATCCAGACTTTCCATGAGGTAGATCGCTCTGTTACTCCAGTATCTCCTTGAATGTTGATGATAGTATTACTGGGATTTATCAGCTCTATCGGCATTTGGGTATAGTCCCATGCTGTTGAGTTATAATTAATGTCGTTGCCACCAATAGAAACATGAGTGATGTGCTTATCGACGCTAGCTGAGTTTATTGAGCAATACTGATCTGTTACCTGAATAAGCCGTTCAAAGGTATCTTGATCATCGGATTGATCAGTTACTGTCAACTTAATTAGGTAACTTCCTGATTCTGCGAAGATATGCTTAGGGCTGGCTTCTGTTGAAGTTTGACCATCGCCAAAATCCCATAACCATTGAACGACTTGATTCGTTGAGCGGCTATCATCGGTAAACTGAGTGCTTAATTTAATTTTATCTGCATTAAAATGGCTGAGCACTCCTTGGTCATAAAGTTTTATCTTTACCACCTTAAAAGCTTCAACGACATCTTCTTCAGAAAAGCCAGCAACACCAGCTTGTTGTTTAATACATTCTGCAGCTTCAGTTAGTGTGGTCAACGCACTCCAACAGACCTTGGCTGAATTTAAATACACTTTATAGGTAGGCTCTATGCCCCATTGATTTGATAGTAAATAAAATGGATAAGTGATCATACCAATGCGTAAATAGAAATTATCACCAGCCTCTTCATAATCAAGAAAACTATCAATGGCGCCATTCTCAGTTTTTATCTGATCGAGATGACGAATAAAACCGCCATTCTCTTGGCCGTGAATCCAATTATCTGAATGTCCCGTAAACTCATATTTTGCCATTACACCTGATATATCGCCAAAGGCTTCGTGTAAGGTACGAGCATCAGTACTAATTTCATGATCGAATTGATTTAAATCAGACACTCTATTTAAAACCCCATGGCCCACTTCGTGCGCAATGATGTCAAGTGAAGCCATAGAGTAAAATAACGGATACGCATCACCAAAGTTGGCATATGCACCATCCCAAAAGGCGCCTTGTTCATATTGTTGACCATAGTGAACACGGATTCTAATTTTGTCTTCCAGTGGCGGCTCCCCAAGGTATTTAACAAAGCTATTGTAAACGAATGTGCCGTAAAACATGGCGTCATTAAGCGTTGAATATGTCCAGACCCCAGTCTCATCATAAATCATATCTTCGGAATGTGTCGGCTGCGTATCACATAAAAATGAATAAGGAGGGAAAGCATTCTCATTAACGTCGTTAGGTAGCTTATTGCTATTATTACTCTCCCCAGCTTCATCCTTAGTATTATTCATATGAGTAATGCTGACTAAACCATTATCAAAGATACATAATCCACCTTGCTCTTCTGTGCGCTGAATTGAAATTTTCTTGCGACCTACGCCATAATCCCAAGTGTGAACTTTATTCCCCCCAGGCCCCGATAATTCAGCATTACCTATGAAATCATGAAAGGGAATAAGGGTACCTTTTGTGGCCTGTCCAATGGTGTTTACCGGCAAAAGCAATAGCGCATTGGTATTTGCAGGTATACTTGTATCCTTTGGAATATCAAGATGATAAACCGCTTTATCCATAGTTTTTAACCACGCATCGCCCTGTTTATTTCCTTGCTCATCTACCCAATAAACCCACACAGACTCAACTTTAGCGGAGTCACTATCAATAACTTCAGGGGCGACAATTGTTACGATGCCAGATAGTTTGCCAATAGAACTATCTTGATCACGAAAAAACGCATGTAATATTTGATTCGTTGGCACTTCAGTAACAGGGTTTAGCTGTTCTTCAATTGGCGGCTGTTTAATTGCAGGAGAGTCAGAGCTGCCGCCACCACACGCAACAAGAAATAAAGTAATAAATATAGAGATACATTGTTTAAATCGAATGAGATTTGACGGCAATAAAAGTGATTGAAAAAAAATCATTGGCTATCCTTAGTCAATTGGGTGGGTAAAAACAATATAAATCAATGTTATATGAGTTTATTTTGGTTTTTTACCATTAAGTTTACACTCTAGAACAAATACGCTATTTTTTCAATTTATTTGGCTAAATTATAGACTGTAGAGTGTAAGTAACTTTAGGTTTGGGTTAGCCTATTTATTATCCAAAGCTAAGGTTAAATAACCCCATTAGTTGAAGAATAATGTCACAAGGGCGAATAGACTACTGGTTAAGAGCATGCAGTATCGCGTACCTCCCAAATGTTTGTTCGCCTAGTCAACGTTCGCTATCGCGTACTCAATCTGGCTTTCGCAAAGAATTGTACTGGGCAAAGTCGCACAATACTCGCCTGCTTGCTCGAGTCCGATACGTTGAGTATTGCGTGATGTCTAAGGGAACCCCAAAATAATTATTAACGGTCCTTTTTCAGGTGTGTCGTACCGCGAAACCGGCTGGTATAATGCTAGCCATCGTTTCGTGCGGCTTGAGCCACAGGACTTTAAAATCCGTGTCCATCACAATCACGGGTCGGCAGTCACTTGGCAGGATCAGTTTGTGCATTAAAAAAATTGTTTTTTGTACTTTTGGATAATGGTGCTAAAAGCTGAACGTGCTTTCCCGATAGGGGGCAAAGAGCGAGCTTTACTGAACCGTCGGTCAATACATTTAGTATCATGTTTTTCAGTTGTTTTTGAATTTAAATAGCGAGCGATATAAGTTAAGGTGCATTGCTGACAGTGCAAAAGAGATTTAACGGCAGCGACTAAAGTATTAAATCTAGCTTTATGGATTGGGTTGGGGGTGACAGCGCGGAGTATATTGTGCAAAATAGTAAAGCATTCATGGTCTTTCGTGCTGTTTTTTAGCGGTTCATAAAATCACAAAACACCATGATTGTTCCCGTACTCCCTAAATTTTCAATACTATTAGTTCATTGATATATAAGGCCAATTCTTGGGAAACTTTTGGGTATTAGGATAAAATAAATAACTGAACAAAGGACTCTGAGATAACGCATGAAAAAAGCCATATTTACCCTTGCCATTGGCGATAACCCAATGTATCAAGCCGCAATTTTGAGTTTTAAGCATTACGCCGAAAAAGTCGGTGCAGATTTAATAATATCTGACCAATTGCACTATCCGATAAAGATCGAAAACCCAACATATAATGCAAGCCCTGCGTGGACAGAAAAACTGAGAATAGGTGAGTTGCTCGAAACATATGACAGAGTGCTCTACGTAGACGCTGATGTTTTAATTACACCTCATGCTAGAAATGTTTTTGACCTTTATACCGATTTGCAAACTGCTTATTGGTTTGATGAAGGTATTATTCAAGAGCGTGAGCAAGATGTCGCAATGGTATGTGATGCGCTTGGAAAAGTCGACTGGCCGCTCAAGAGTAATCGACCTATTTATTACAATGCGGGTATCATTCTGACGTCTAGCCAATGCCCACTTTTTAAAAAGACTACGCTCGATGATTTACACAAGGTTTGTAATAAAATAACGCATTATGACCAGAGCTATTTCAATTATACACTCCATAAAAATGGCATCGCACATAGCTCATTTGACAAAGCTTTTAACCGAATGGATATGTTTGGCAAAGAAGGTTACTTAGATGCTGACTTTATTCACTACGCAGGTAAAGGATACGCCAAAAATAGTCGGCGTCGTGATATACAGTTTTTAAAAGATTTTGCCCAGCTATATAAAGGGTTGGTATCTGAGAGTGAAATTGAACAACTCAAAGATAAAGCGTGGGATAACTTTTTAAGCACGGTATACGCCAAATATCCGCTGCCCAATTGGTTAATTGAGCTATGTAGCGAGAGATGCATTGATCGCTAGTTTTTTATAAAACTGTGTTTATTTTGTTTTTGATTTGTTGGTTCTTTGTGCATAACATTCTGCGTGTTGATATGAAGAACCAAACTACTCACCCATTATTGGCTTTTTGCTGATTGTCGGGATACATCTGCGACCGGCATTAAATTAGTCAGACTTTAAATAAATATAATTTAATCATTTTATGTCCTCCTTAAGGATATTGCAGTCTTGATCAGCACTTCGATGAAAACCGTCATCCCAAGCAATATAGTCACTAATTTTATTTTGGCTTTTTCGGTTAGCGTAAGCTCTATCTATCGTATTAAAGTATAAAACTTCGGGTTCTCTAAAGTGTGGGTGTGAATTTTGTAAATATTGAACACAGTAGCTTATGTTGAGCATATCCAAAATAATCTGCTTACCAATCTCAGTATCTAAATTTGGTATACGGCCCTGCTCTATATCAATAATCAGTTGTAATGTTGAAGCGGCACCTAAACTAAAGGTGATGAGCTGTGGAGAATCAAACTTTTCATACACATAGCGCTCATAATCGTCGCGGATACCGTTGTCATTTTGATCAACACCGTCCAGCGTTTTATAGTCGTCAGGGTGTTCAGGTGGTAAATCTGGGGTTTGGTAGAATGAATCTTTAATTTTTTGCCAACTACTATGAAGTTTAGGTTCGTTATTCTCATTCCAATAGCGGGCAAGGTAGTAGTCGGCTCCGTGTTTTACAAGGTTGCCACCTTGATACACTTTGTTTGCTTGCCATTTTTCTATCACAGTATTTTGCAGCCAAATCCAACCATCCCAATGGGGTTGGTT
>NZ_JACJDM010000086.1:0-12250 GCF_014163545.1 Pseudoalteromonas sp. SR45-6 | reverse complement strand
CCTAGCACCTAGCACCTAGATATCATTCACCTTGCATTGTACATCCGGTAGCGGCTCGGTGGCTTTGCTATCGAGATGACGTACAAAGCATAGGTTGTTTTTTATCAGTAATTCAAAACGGTCTGGCATGTTTAGCTGTTTACCCATAATAGGGTTGCCAAGCTCGTCGGTTTTAGTGACGTTATCAACGACCATCAAGCTGCGCTTCATAAACACATCATTAGCTACTGCAATCTTCTCTGAGCGCATTAGGCGAGCAATTCCTTGAGCAATCAGTTCCCCTTGAGGCTCTGTTAGTAATGCATGCTGTAATTTTGGTGTTGGTTCACTGCTTTGCACAGAGCAGCCGCTGATCAAGAGCGCGGTTAGTATTGATAATGAACATTCTTTTAGCATAACAATTCTGCCTTGAGTTTAATGCTAACGCTTAATGCGAAGGCAGTATTTTATTTTGCTCAGCAAGAGATCCAGCCCGTGTATCTAATACTGCAGGGGTATCGCCAAAGCGTGCAGGTGCAAAACCTTGCTTACTGGCTATTGAACTGGCTGCTGGACAACTACCATTATCACGATAACCCAACGCGGCTTTTAGTACCGCTTCTTCAGGATCGCCTAACTGGTGGCTAAAGTCATCAGCAACGGCGCAACCGGCTATGTGTACTGGTAAGCGGGCATTGTCAGTGGTGTTTTGCGGCGCAAAACCATCTGAATATTCACCAAAACCTTTATTGTTTTCGCCAGTAAATTGAATGCTAAAGTAAGTCGTATCGCAGTTATCTGTGGCGTAAAATCCATAAGGTTTGCCGCAAGTACCAGCGCCAATTTGAATAACTTCAATATCAGCGCCGCGTAAGCCATTTATTATCGCTTCGCTGGCAGAGCAAGTGCTACTAGTGGTTAATAAATAAACGCGTTTTAAGTTAAGGCTTGGTAATGGTGTACCTGGTATTAATGCCGGGTTCTCGGCAAAGCCAACAAATTCATCGGTGAACATCACAGGCTCCAAACGCTGCCCAGTAACAGGGTTAAAGGTTGGGTGTTGATCGTTAAAAATGGTTTTTTCGAAAACTTTACCGTTGGTGTTCGCGGGGCCTGCGATCATATAAGCAACTTGACTGGCCATTTGTAAAAAACCACCGCCATTATAACGAATATCAATAATCAGATCAGTGACATTACTTGCTTTGAGATTATTAAAGGCATCATAAAGCGGTTTTTCAGCAATTGCATTGTGGCTATTAAATTGAAAGTAACCAACAGTGCCATCAGCTAAAGTCTTCACGTTTGTGACTGGCCTAGAAGTAATCGTTTGTGAGTTTAAAATAACTTCGCGGGTTTCATCGGTATTAATATCTTTGAATACGAAGGTAGTGCTTTTACCGGTTTGAGTTGGATATAAACCCGCGTTGAGGATATCGACCTCTGCTTGTGTGCTGGCATTGATAAAATCAACACCATCGATTTCTAAAATCTCAAAGCCGCGGGCAATATTTTGCGCACTTGCAGGTGAGTTGGGCTCTGTATAGCTGATCACACCTTGACGTGGTGCTGTAGAGCTGATTAATTTAACTTTAAAACCATAACCAAAAGTCACTCCTGATTGGCTTTGGGCTTCCCATTGTGCAGTTGGCAGGCTAGAGTGAAAGTTGTCTTTGTTTGCGCCTGACTCGGTAATTTGCTCGGTTTTTAGTAATTTAAAATATTCATTTACAGCAGGGGTCAGCGCTGGATCACGATCGATAATTTCGTCATACCAAAGGTAGGTTTCATTGCTCCATGAGCGCAGCCAGTGCTTTTCGTTTAATGCTTGGCATTGTTGATAAAAATTACTTGAGGGTTGAAATACACCTTGTGTCCAATTGATTCTGTTACCAGTGTCGCCATCACCATTGCTGTTATTGTTGTTGTCGGTCATTGTACTACCGCCACCACAGCCAGAAAGAAGCGCTAGAAAAGAAACATTGAAAAGCCCAATAGTGAGCTTTTGAATAGAGGAAACAGCCATAGTGATGATCTATTTTTTATACAATATAAACTCAATATAGCGGTTTTTAATTAAACTTGGTAGCAGTGCTGCGCATTTTTGTAGCTAAGTTGTTGCCATACACTATGAGTATTACACAGCTCAAAATGGTTTGACCAACGCTGTTGATAACTCGCGTTGATTTGACACACAGGGAAATTACTAGCAAACATAACGCGGTGCTGACCAAAGTGTTGCAGGATAAAGTTAAAACACTGCTGTTGTTGAGTTTGCAGCTGCGCGGTGAGTAGCTCAAAGCCTGAAAATTTAATCCAGCAGTTAGGTAGTTGCGCTAATTGGCTGATCCCCTGCTGCCAAATTGACAGATTATTGGGTAAACCCGCATGGTTTATTATTAATTGTAAATGCGGAAGTTGTTGGCAGTAGTTGATTAGCTGTTGGGTAATCGTAAGCTTTTCAACTTCAAATTGAGCTTCAAATATCAGCTGCTTACTGGCTAATAGCGCTAAGTTATCATGGCATGTAGCATGGCTTAAGCGCATGGCATCAGCGCCTTCGGTGATATCTCTAATGCCCACTAAGCTTGGGTGTGATAAAGCGGTAATTGCATTATTAAAATCGTCGGGATGACTATTAATATTGGCAAAGCTGATAGCTTTATAATTGTGGCCACTTAAGTGCTCAGCTAGCCAGTGCAGTTCATTGATGGGGTGCTGGTTATCAAAGCCTGCTTCAATGTGTACTAGGCCAGCAATTTCAAACTGACTTATATGCTGTAATTGGTTAACACTTATGGGCGCTTTAATCGTATCTAAATTTGGCCAAGGCACAGGATTGTTACCTTGTAGCCAATCATATTGCCCTTGGACTAAATTAAAAAAGTGTACGTGGGGGTCAATAATACGTTCACTCATTGCGCGGTATAACCACCATCAATGGTTTGCAAGCTGCCGGTAATAAAGCTGGCATCATCACTGGCTAAAAACGTAACTAATGCTGCGACTTCATCAGCTTGGCCTAATCGTCCGAGTGGCTGTAATGCGCCTTCTTCGGCAACTATAGTGGCTTTATCGGCGCCACTACGAGCACAATATGCGTCGATAGCATTATGAAAAAGCGGTGTTTCTATGGTGCCTGGGCACACTGCATTGGTGCGAATATTAAACTGGGCATAATCCAATGCGGTGGTTTTTGCCATTGAGGCTAACGCATGTTTGGTCAGGTTATACGCAAACGAGTTGTTTTTAGCTATGATGGCTTGATCTGAGGCAATTAAAATAATCACCCCATTTTGTTGCGCTTTCATGCTTGGTAACACGCTTTGAATTGCCGCGTAGGCACCTTTTACATTAAGTGCAAACAAGCTATCGAAGGTTGCTTCGTCAGTGTCTTCAATTGTCGCGCTTAGATGACGGCCGGCATTCGATACCAACACATCTATACATTTGCCATTACTGGCAATCTTTGCAATAACCGTTTTTACTGCGCTAACATCACTCACATCGCAGTGGTGCCAAGTGCCTAAATCTGCAGGTTCTAGATCAAGGTTATGTACTTGGTAACCATTATTTAGAAAACGCTTAACAACAGCAAGACCTATACCTTTACTGCCGCCTGTAACGATAGCAACCTTTGACATGGAATTTCCTTAGTGGTTGTGACCACAACCGCCTTCGCTATGGACATGGCCGTGTGATACTTCTTCGCTGGTTGCTTCACGTACGCTAAGTACTTGTACATCAAACGTTAGAGTTTTGCCTGCAAATGGGTGGTTTAAATCACAATCAGCATTGAAACGACCTACTTTCACGATCGTCACTTGATGACGGCCTTGATTAGAGCTAACCATTGCTGTCATACCTGGCTTCCATACTTTAGTGTCACCTTGAAGGTGTTTAAGAGGAATGCGTTGAATAAGATCATCAACACGTTCACCGTAAGATTCACTCGGTGTAAGTGTCACGCTGAAGCTATCGCCAGCAGCCTTGCCTTCAAGAGCTGTTTCAAGACCAGGAAGCATACCTTCCAAACCATGAATATAGGTTAGCGGCTCACTGCCAGTACTTGTTTCTAGTTGCTCGCCCGCTTCACTTAATGTGTAGTGAAATTCAACTGCCGAGTTTTTGCTAATTTGCATGCCGATCTCTTTAATTTAACTGTAATGAAAAGCTAATTTTACGCTAAATAAGCCGGATTATAAACTACTGGTTCGGTTAGTGTGGTTGCTTTAAGGTTCTTGCAAGCTCTGAAAGTAAACCTTCGTCATGCAATTGTGACACGGCCTTTGTTGCTTGCGGCAAATGTAGCACCAGCTGCGTGCCAGGCGTTAAAATACTCGAGGCACTAAGTTTATTCCACCGGGCTAAATCACTATGCGGCACATCATAAAGTTGGCTGATTCCCCAGATAGTATCACCAGGCTTTACCTGGTATTGGATTGCGATAGTGGGGATCGCTATTTCAGTTTGTTCAAGGTAAGGACTGATTTTATAATTGATAGTTAACGAGTCTGGCATGGTGCGAGGTTGGCCAACCATCAGTGCTTCACCAATACCAATTAAATTAGAGGTTTTGTTATTCATCGCTTTTAGTTTGTTAACTGATAATCCAAAACGACGAGCAATCGAGTACAAAGTATCATTTTTTTTCACTGTATATTCGCCAGTGAAATTATTTTTAAAGAACTGGCTGCTTAATAAGCTTTGCTGTTGCAGTGGTAGTAATAAAGTATGAGGACCATTAGGTGAGCTTTGGTTTTTTAAATAGCCAGGGTTGAGTTTGTGTAGTTGGCTGCGACCAATACCAGATAAATTGGCGATCACCGAAAAATCAAATTGCTGGCCAACGTTAAGCTCAGTTGTAAGGGCTTTGTTGGCAAGTTTAGGGCGGTATAATCCGCGCTGAGGGTTTTGTATTAAGTAGCTTAATGCCATTAGCTTTGGCACGTATTCAGAGGTTTCTTTGGGTAATTTCAACGACCAGTAATCAGTGCTTTTGCCGCGCTTTTTATTTTCTGCGATGGCGCGCTTTACACGTCCTTCGCCACTATTATAAGCCGCTAATGCATGTAGCCAGTCGCCATCAAAGCGCTTATGTAAATACTCTAAATAGGCCAAAGCGGCATCTGTTGAAGCGAGAACATCTTTGCGCCCGTCATACCATTGATCTGATTTTATGCCGAAGTGATGAGCCGTCGCACCGACTAATTGCCATACCCCAACAGCTTGTTCTGAGGAGCTAATAGTCGGGCGAAAGTCACTTTCTACAAAAGGCAATAAAGCTAATTCCATGGGTAACTTACGTTGCTCTATTTTACTAACAATATGATAAAGATAAGGCGCAGCCCGGGCACTGACAACCTGTAAGTATTTTGGTTGCTTGGTATACCAGGTAATCCGTTTATTTAGTGCTTTGTTTAGGTAAATTTGAATGGTTAAGTTGTCGGCTATATGTCGCCATAAATCTTTATTGCGAGTGTGCGCTTGAGGTGATGTAGCGGCTTGTTGCGCTGGAGCTGTTAATGTTATTTTTTGTTTTTTATGCTTGGTATCTGTGGGCTGTGCTGAGCTATTTGATGACGGTTTAACGTGATTAAAAATAACCGGAGCTTGCACAGTATCACTTGGCGCTGAATATGGCTCAGTTGTTTGGCAACCGGATAGTAAAATTAAAGTCACAAACAGGGCTAAGAGGTAACTGCGCATAAACATCACTAAATTAATATCCTTTTAAAAGTCTAGCACATCCACGTGCGAGCGCTATTTTGACTGTTTAACTCGTTTAAGTCCAGCCTCTAGAAACAGCGGGTAAGCTTTTCGTGCTATCTCATCAACTTGGTAGTCTTTCGCAAACTGCTGATTAAAGCTTTGCTGTAATTGCACTAAATCTTGCTCTGGATAGTTTGTTACATGCTGTTGTATCGCGTGCAAAAAGTTTAATGGTTGCTGTAAATCGTCTCGTTTTAGTACGCTTCCGTGGCCAGGCAGGATTATCTTGATGCGCTGATCTGAGTGAAGTTGTGTGAGTATTTTCAACCAGTTATTAAAATTACCATGGCCGGGATAAGGTAGCCAATCAACCACATCAGCACCGACTAAAATGCGATGATTTTCGGCGCTGAGAGTTAAATCACCATTAGTATGGGCTTGGTGTGCGTTAATCGTGACTGGGTAGTTGCCAAGTTCAATGGTTAAGCTATCAACAACGTAAGTTTGTGGTGGTTGTAGTTGATATTGGCGCCATCGTAATAATCGCTGCTTAGCTAAGTTGAGTTTGTTTTGCCAGTGCTGTTGTTGCGCTTCGGGCTGCTGGGCTAAACGCTGTAAACTCAATTCGATACTTTTTTCATAACTATCAAGTTTATTAGTATAGGTTTGTTGGAGTTGACTAAATTCAGTAGCAAGCTGTTGATGGACAATTAATTGAGCATCGGGGAAATGATGCTGCAAAATAGCCATGCCCAGTAAATGGTCGTCGTGGAAGTGACTAGCAACTAAGTAACACAAGGGGGTTTTTAAGGTGCTTTTTAGTTGCTTAACGGTTGCTTCAACAGCGGCAAAGTCGCCACTGGCATCAAACATTAGCGCGCATTTATCACCTTCAATGAGCACTTGGTTTGAGTCATAAAAGCGTAGGGCTCGTTGCTGCTCTAAAAATTGTACGTTAGGGGAGATTGTTTGCCACTGTGTTGCTGCAACAGCAGAGCGGGGTGCAACAAGACTAAAGCTTAGCAATAAAAGTGCAGTTAACTGAGTGGGGATATAAAAAGGGTGAGTCATAACAGTATTGCCAAAATAGAGAAAATAAAATAGGCAAGTTAGCTGATTTTGTTTTTAATTGATACTGGAATCCACGAGATAATAAAAAAAGCGCGAGTGCGCTTTTTTTATTCGGCTGACGATTGCCCTAAGTAAGCACTGAGCTTATCGATGAGTTGATCCTGCTGCTGTTGGGTAACGCTTTGCTGTGTTTTTGCTTCGAGTAACTCATGGCTAATATTCAAGGCTGCCATTAATAAGGCTTTTTGATCATTGCGCACTGTTGAGCGCTGCTTCATTTGATCAACCAAATCATTTAAGTATTTGGCTGATGCAATGAGTGCATCCTCTTGCCCAGCTGGGCAAGCAAATTGCTGCTCTTTACCAAGCAACTCAACTGTGACTCGCTGGTTTTGCAGCTCAGACATTAGTTAGCCTGTTGGGCGCTTTGTAGCTTCTCAAGTAAACCCGTTAAAGTTGTGCTGGTGTCTTTTTGTTTTTCTTCACTTTCAAGTACTTCAAGTTGAAGAATTTCATTTTCATCGATTAGCTTACTATTTTTATCTTTAAGCTCGCTAACCTGAGTTTGTAGCTGTGAATTTTGGCTAATTAATTGGTCGATCAATTGTTCTAGTTGAGAAAGGGTATCGTTATTCATAAAGGCGCTCATAAAACTGTGATTATTGTCATGCAAATGTAAAGCAAAGTTGCTTTATATGCCAGCATTTACGTGTGTTTTGGCTGATTTTTATTTAATGTTAATAAGCTGTTCAGGCTAGCGACTAATTTGTTCATAAGTGGTTCACTTAATGGCCAGCAATTTATGACCCTTGGCGTTTTATGTTGTAGAATATAACTAACTTCAATGAGTTTATTTAAGCGAAATTATATTATGCTCAGTTACAGACACTCATTTCATGCTGGAAACCCAGCCGATGTCGTTAAACATTTGGTATTAGCTCAGGTATTAAGTTACCAGACGCTCAAAGATAAGCCATTGGACTATATCGATACTCACTCAGGAGCTGGCTTTTTTGAATTAGCCAGTGCTGATGCACAAAAAACGCAAGAATACCTAAATGGCATTGCTAAGCTTTATCAACATCGCAGTGAGCATCAGGAACTAAATGATTATATTGATTTAATTAAATCATTTAATGATACAGAACAATTAGCTTTTTATCCGGGCTCGCCGAAAATTGCTGAGCATTTCTTGCGTCGCCAAGACAAAGGTTGGTTTTTTGAGCTACATCCGCGAGATTTGGCATTACTACAAGAAAACATGAGCGGTAAGCGCTCAATTCGTGTCCGCGGCGAGGATGGCTTTACGGGTCTAGTGGGGTTATTACCCCCCGCTTCGCGCAGAGCATGTGTACTCATTGATCCACCTTATGAAATTAAAGACGATTACGACACTGTGGTAAAAACATTAACGAAGGCTTATCAACGCTTTGCTACTGGCACTTACATGATTTGGTATCCGGTGGTCGACAGAGAAAGAATTGAGCGTATGGAAGAGGGATTGATTGCTTCAGGTATGCGTAATATTCAGTTATTTGAATTAGCGACTGAAGCCGATACTGACGTGCATGGCATGACTGCATCGGGGATGATGGTAATTAATCCACCGTGGAAGTTAAAACAAACTATGGATAAGGTATTACCTGAACTAGTTACCTTATTAAGCGATTCATCAGGCTTTTATCGCAGCGAGCAATTAGTTGCCGAATAAACATTGAAACGCCCAGTTCACTGGGCGTTTAATTACAGAGAGTGATTAGAGTTAATTAAAATACACGGCTTTAAAGGTTGCCAGTACTTTACCTTGCTTATCTTTTAAGGTGAGTGATTCACCATTAATATTCCACGTCGCAGTATTTTCTAGTACGCCAGACATTGCAGTTTCTTGTTCCATACCTTGAGAGCACATTTTTCTAGTACTAGCTTGCGGGCTGAATGTCAGTGCTTGTTGATCTACTTGATAACTACCAGCAAAATTATTGCAGCCTAAAAAGCCATGGCTTTTGTTATCTTTACTAAATTGAATAAAGGGTTCTTTTGTTTCAACAGTGACTTGCACGCCATTTATAGTAACAGCTTTAAAATACGTATTTACTAAATCGACATTAGGCTTTTGCGGCGCAACTTTAGACACGACTACTTCATAAGGTGCTTGTTGTGATTGCTCAAATGGATTGTTATGTGTAGTACTAACGTACAATAACTTATCTTGATTAGTGATACGTGCAATTACGCTATAGCGATGACGTTGATCCATTTTGCTCGCGTCGTAGCTAAGCTCTACCGTATAAGGTGGTGCGCCAGTGATATCAATAGTTTGTTGACTAATTATTTCTGCTTCAGTATCCATCTTTGACACATCAGCTAAAGTCACTGTGAGTTGTGATCCAGGACCTAACATGCTGCGATCAAGGTAGCTAACTTGAGTTGTTAAAGTGGCCATGGCTGCATCTTCAGTGGTTTGTTTAGTTTGTGGATCAGGTAGGCTCTTGCACCCGTTAAGTACCATTGCACTGCTGGCCAATAAACTAATGCTGGCAATCGATTTTAAAACTGAATAAGGTTTGTTCGATAGCATGGTTTATTCCTTGAAATAAATGAATCGGTTGATTTTTAATCTATTGGTAGTTTACAGCGCGATTACTTAATCATAGCTTAATTATATTTAGGAACAAAAAAAGGCGCATAAATGCACCTTTTTGTAGGCACAGAGATATTTACTTCTTCACAAACTTGGTCAAAATAACAATGCGCTGACCGTCCACACGTCCTTCAATATGTTCAGGGTTGCTGGTTAAGCCGATATTACGCACAGCAGTACCACGTTTAGCCGTTAAGCTACTGCCCTTAACATCTAAATCTTTAATAAGTGTGACTGTATCGCCGGCTTGCAGTACCACGCCGTTGCTATCAACATGTTTAATATCATCATTTTCAGCAAGTACTTTTTTAGCCCATGCTAACGTATCTTCTTCAAGATAGATCATGTCTAGCGCATCTTGTGCCCAGCCATTATCAGCAGCTAAACGGGTTAGCATACGGTACGCCACCACTTGTACCGCAGGTGTTTGGCTCCACATGCTATCGTTTAAACAATGCCAATGAGTAGGGGTAATATCAGTGGTGCCTTCAACTTGGTCTTTACACGTCTGGCAGGTATAAATACATTTATCTGAATGAGCTTCAGTGACAGGTGGCACTTCGTATACAGAAAGGTTTTCAGTTGCAGTACATAACTCACATTGGTTATTACTGCGTTCAACTAAGGCTTGTTCAATGCTCATATCAAGGCTCTTTTGGGGGTTAACAGAAAAGTAAGCCCTTATTATACTCAATCATCAGTCAAATTAGAACTTATCCATTATTTTAGTGTGGGTATAGTGAAAACTTTGGTTTTACAGGTCGTTTGCAGACATTCAGTAAAAGGAGCATTATTGCTTAGGCAAGGCGCAAAAACCTTACTATACTGAGTACATAAAATAACAACAATTTAGCTGGCATGAGTCACTATAGTTATTAGCAGGAAATAATATGCTTGATACGCAAATAACCGCCGAGGTGCCAAAACTTGTTACACAATACATTGCTAGGCAGCCAATTTTTGATGCTGAAACAGGCATTTATGCATACGAATTACTGTATCGAGATTCGATAAATAACGCATTCCCTATTGGCACAACAGATGGTCAGGCTACTGGGCGGCTGTTTTTTAACGCTTTAATGCTTATTGGTATAAATAAACTTACTGCGAACCAACGCGCTTTTATAAACCTTTCTTCAGATGCCCTACTAGATGATTTCCCTAAATTATTGCAACCCGATAGCGCAGTAATAGAAATTGTTGAACGAGCCGACAACATTGATAAAGTGACCAGTCGAGTTACGGCTCTAAAAAAAGATGGCTATACTTTTGCTCTCGATGATTATGATGGAGATGAAAAATGGGAGCCATTATTACATTTAGTTGATTATATAAAGCTTGAAGTTGAAGAGCCCATCATTAAAACCAATATGCTGTTAAAAAAGCTTAAACGCCGTTTTCCTGATGTAAAAATCATAGTTGAACGAATTGAAACGCACGAACAATTTATGTTGCTAAAAAGTGCCGGCTGCGATTACTTTCAAGGCTTCTTTTTCGCGCGTCCAGAAATGCTCAGCTACCATAATGTTGAGCCATCTAAATTTGCTGTTTTTGATTTGCTGCGCTGTACGTCGCGCCCAGATCTCGATTTTGATGAAGTCCACCAGCGGGTAGCTAAAGACGTCGGTTTAACTGCTCGTATTCTTAAATTAGTGAATGCACGCTCTGGTAACCAAAATTTAGTGATCACCTCTATTTCACAAGCGGTTATTTATTTAGGTGAAGATGCAATTCGTCAATTTGTAAGAGTGTTGGCGCTTAGTGAACTAGGGGTTGATAAACCTAGTGAACTAACTAAGTTGGGGTTAACTCGTGCGCATTTCATGCAGTTAATGCTAGAGCCTGGCGGTAAGGAAATGTCTCAGCGTGGTTACTTAGTTGGCTTGATGTCAGTGCTCGATGCTATTTTAAATATGGAACTGGATGTTATCGCAAAAGAGTTTTGTTTAGGCGATGATTTATCGAGTGCACTGCTTAACTTTAACGGTATGTTAGGTGCTACTTTGCAGTTAGCTCGCGCGGTAGAGGAAGATAATTGGCCATTAGCAGTTAAATTGTTAGAAACCATTCGGCCAGCTTCTCCCATCGATGTTATTTATAATGCCATGCTCGTAGCACGGCAATACGGCGATGAGGTTTTAGCCTCAATTATTGAAGATACTTAATACCTTGAGTATGATGCGCCATCATCAATATACTTTAAAAGACGACTATGCGTTTATTACTGCCGATCACGACTATTTTAATTGCTCTGGCGTTGTTATTACCTGGCGTTACTCAGCCTGTGCTAACCCTTGAGGGGAAAATTGATAAATCAAAGCTCGCCAAAACAGGCATTGCTATGATTGCTGATGAAGGTGACCGTCATACCCGCAATATGTTAATGATGGCGTCGAGCATGTTGGGCCTTGATAAACTCGAAGGTGAAATTAGTGCTTATAAAAAAACACGGAGCATTTGGGGCACGGTTAACGAACTTGCCAATAATAAAAATTACCTAGTCGCAGCATTGGTAGCATTGTTTTCAATTGTGGTGCCAGCTTTAAAACTGTTGATGCAATTAGTTTATTGTTTAATACCGATGAACAAATTAAAGCATATACTCGGTCAAGTTATACAAGGCTTGAGTAAATGGAGCATGGTAGATGTTTTTGTCATTGCTTTGATTGTGGCTTACCTTGCTGGTAACGCCGATGGCCAGATGGGGGAATTGATCAACATGCATGCCGAATTTGGTACAGGTTTTTGGTACTTTACCGGTTATTGCTTATTTGCCATCGCCGCCAGCAGCTTAATTAAAGTTACGCCAAAAAATAGTTAAACGTTTGTGTTAACTAAATAGTTATC
>NZ_JACJDM010000085.1:0-12919 GCF_014163545.1 Pseudoalteromonas sp. SR45-6 | reverse complement strand
CAACAATTAAATAAGGCCTGATATTTTCTTCTACTTCTCCTGTGCTTATCCATGCATAAGCAGGTAAATTTTTAGCTAATTTATAACCATTTTTATTTATTGCCAGTTCACCGTAGTAAATTCTGTTCTCTGACTTATCTAACCACTCAACCGCTACTTTTTCTGGGAATTTTTGATCGTAAACACCAACCATAGCTCCCGCTGTGGCTCGACAACAAGACATAGTTCCTGCGGGTACATCCCACTTGTCATCAAACTTAATTAAAGTCACAAATATATTATTGCCTTCATCTGTTGAACCCGATACAACCATATAGTCGATTTCACCTGTTGTTGCACAGCCGTCTAGTAATACAGCAAACAAGCTAGTAAGAAGTAACTTTAAGATTTTGTCCATAATCTATATCCATTTATTAATTGTAATTGCCATTGCTCACTCTTTTCAGCTTGTTCTGGCTGATTGTAAAAAAGCTCACGTTGTTGGTTTTTAGTGGTGAATTCAGCGTCTTCTTCAGGGCCATGAGCAATCGCATCAATCGTTGCTGAATATTTAACACTGTGGTGGATGTAATCTTTATATAAAGCCTGCCAGGCATCACTTTGTGGGCCAAAGCTACGGGCGCTATCAACCAGTGCTTTAAGCTCGTTAGGTAAAATATAAGGTATAGCTTGGCCGTCAGCTTGTTTGCGGTTAGCAAGTTCCGTTAAGCTTTGTAGTGGCACGCCTTGGTTAACCGCCGTTTCATGCATTAGCGCTAGGCTATAATGGGGTAAGGTATTATTTAAATTGCGCCGCCAATACGGTTTATAGCCGGTATAAACCGTATACTCTGATTCATTACGAATTCGCTTTGGCTTTCTGTTCATCCTTGGCCTACTTGCTTTAAACTCAATATTAATTGTTGGCCAATAATATTTTTGCTCAAGTGACTTTTTAAGCTGCGCTAATTCTTTATCGTGCTCTGGCTCTCCGGCTTGCCCAGCAATATATTGCCACGGGTATAATATGGTTGTTTCTACGGGGCCATAACCGCCGCCAATATCTCAGTGCACACCCGGTAATTCAATCTCTTGCTGGTTTTTAAGGAGCTGCTTATTACGGGTACGTAATGAGCTGAGTGGAAATTTATCACGCTTTTCATCAAATGCCGCCAAATGCATTACAAACCCCGCACTACTACTTGCTAGATGTAAGTTAACGGGGTAATCAAGTTCATTATTGGCATAAAACTCACTGTGGTTGTTGTCACCATCACCACCAATAGAGGCAACACTGTCAAATAAGCCAACAAAGCGGATAACGGGCTTAATACCGCCCCAATAGTGTGGATTATTTTTATAAATCGCATTCACTTGATTAACAAATGCCCGCGCTTGCGCTGCGCCACGGCTAAAACCAAATACGTCCAGAAATCCAATGCTCATCTTTGAGTATTCTTTGAAAAATTGAACTGTTGTGACTAGAGTCTCTCTAATTCGCTCATCAAAACTAAACGCCAAACCCATATCTAAGGTTGAATCGCTTTCATTTGCTTTAGTGCCAATACCTTCAACATAATAGCGTGATTGATATTTTTGAAAGGGATATAACTCAAACAACTTAACCACATTAGTCGGTTCATTCGCGTCGGTTGAATCTTGTATGTCGTTAAGGCGGTTATTCCCCGTGCCATCAAAAAATACACCAAAGCTAGGGGGCTCTGCGAGCAAGGTTATTTCAATATGACCTTTTGGTAATATTTTATGTTCAAGTAATTGCGGCCCGCCTTTTTCACCAATATTGAATGACCGAACCTTTAACAGGTCGAAATAATCTGCAAAGCTTTGTTCGTTAATAAGGGTTAACTCTGCCTCGCCCGCTATAATTACTTTTAAAGTATAAAGCGCTTGTTGTGACAGGTTTTTAAAGTGGTATTGTTGATTGCCCTGTTGCTCCAAGTTAACCGTACTACCTTGGCTAAACAACTGCGCTTTTATAGCTACATCACCAACCACTTTAACTATAATATTTTTTTGTAACGCACCAACATTTGTTTTTATAACCAGTGTGTTAACTTTATTGACTGCCATGGGCATTGCTTGGCTCATAACTTAGGCTCCATAAACATAAACAAGACGGCTTTTAGTAACCGGCCCTGCAATGCCGTCTACCTGTAGTTGTTGCGCTTGTTGAAATTCCCTCACACCCGCTTTGGTTTTTGCACCATTAATGCCATCAACCTTGCCGCAATTAAACCCCAACATATTACAACGTCCCTGCACGCCAGAAAGCGTGTCGATTGGATCTAGATTGCCTATTTGTACCGCAAAGCTTTTAGTGGGTGTAGTTTCGCCTGCTTTTAAATATAAATCGACCGTGCCAGTAAGTGCGTCGTTATTATTAAGCTCTACTTCGATAAGCCCATCACTTTGCAGAACGGTATCGATTGCTTGGCTACCTATGTTGAGTACAATACGTTTGCCGGTAATGTCATCACCATCTTCATGAATTATTTGCAGGCGAAAATATTCTTTTTCGTTTTGTACAACAAACGTATTTAGACTGTTAGCGCGCAGCGGCATAAACTTTTCTTTTTTAGGTGGAATATTGATGATATCACCCGGAAAAATTAAATTAGGATCGGGCCGTAGTGCTTTAAACTCCACATTACTGGGATGGTTATATAATGCTGTTGAGGTTTTATAACCATATTGGCGTGCTATGCGTAGCAGTGTTTCGCCTTGTGCGACGGTGTGTTGTTGCGCCATCGTTAAATCCTTTTATACGTCTAAATTAGGTTCCCTCACTGCACCATTTAGGGACAAGTATTTTGTTACATTATACAAAGCTGAAATAATATTCTAGTAAATATTTAACGGGTAAAAATGAAATAGGTTAATATAGATGGGGAATAATGCTGAAAACATTGAACAAAACATAGTTTTATGTTGTTTGAAAAATATACATTATTATAGGGGGAGTTTCTTTGAGTATGAAAAGCCGATTATGCATCGGCTTTTATTTAGATAAACCTAAGTTATTACTGTTATACGGGGTATAAGGTTTTACGCCCAGCCGTCGTAACGTTTGCGGCGCGATAATACGATAGTCAAAATAATACCTAAAAATAAACCTATGAAGGCAATTGCTCCGCCATAAGTTAGTAGCTGACGTTTTTCTTTTGCACCGGCTTGTTGTTTTTCAGTGCGTTCAGCTTCTAAGGTACTTTTTAATTTAGCAATCTGCTCTGATAGAGCACTATTTTGGTCAGTTAAAGTTTGGCTTTGCTCTTGTAGCTGCGGTAATTCAATCTGTGCTTGACGAAGTTGCTCTTGCATTGATGCCATTTCAGCACTGAGTGTGCGGTATTGTTGGTGAATACCTGGAGTTTTAGAAACAAATTTAGCTTCTACCCAGCCTTCTCGTTCTTTATCATCAATAACTTTAACAAAGCCATTTTCTTCAGCAGATAGCTGGGTTAGCTTTGTACCAGCATCAACAGAGCCAATAATGCGATAATTTTTACTCGCGCCAGAGTGCATAAATGTATAAAGATTATCGACTATATAAGCGGTGTTTGCATCGCTAGCTGAATTGCTTTCTTCTGCGTGACTCATAAATGCGGCCGCTGCGAATAGCAAAGCTAATAAAGAATGTTTAAACATCAATCTACCCTGTTAATGTAACCGTCTGTGGGACAGCAATCGTATTATTCATAGTTAAGTATTGAGATAGTATGGATTTAGCGCGCTAATAGCAAGACTGATATTGTAATCATGGCTGCTGTTTGCTGATTCAAATAAGCTAAAAAATTTGCAATGTTGGGCAGCTTTGTTTATTTTGAGCTCTTATTTATTTTAAAGGTAATCCTCAAGCCTAATGGATACTGAGATAGAACTGAAGTTTTTGGTGTCAGACGCCGTAATCCCACTGATCCCCGCGTTAATTACTCAATTTGCAAAAACGGTTACTAATAAACCTTCGCGTAGTTTACAAAATGCTTATTTTGACACGCCAAGCCGTGAATTAAGAGCGCTCGATATCGGTTTTCGTACCCGCTGTGCTGATAATCAATGTGAGCAAACTATCAAGCTTGCTGGAGAAGTTATGGGCGGGTTGCATCAACGACCTGAATATAATTTACCGCTGGAAAGTAGCCGACCAAATATAACTGCATTTGATGCCAGTATTTGGCCGCATGGTATGCAAATAAGTGCAATTGCCGCTAATCTTTATCCTATTTTTAGTACTAACTTCATTCGTCGTACTTGGCTTATTGAAACCGACAGTGGCGCTAAAATTGAAGTAGTGTTAGATAAAGGTGAAGTATCTGCATCGGGTTTGATGGAGCCAATTTGTGAGCTTGAAATTGAACTGGTTGAAGGCAGCCGCGATGAATTATTTGCTTTAGCAGATAAGTTAGTGAGTCAAAGTAATATTCGATTAGGGCTATATTCTAAAGCAGCTCGTGGTTATCGCCTTGCGGATGAAAAACCACTTAAGCCAAGTAAATCAATTGGCTTTGTATCGTTACCTAAATATGCAACACAAGAGCAAGCACTTATAGCCGCAATTGGCTTTGGTATTCGTTTTGTACAAAAACATGAACAGTGTTATTTCGATAAACCGAGTTTAAAGACTCTGAAACGAGTGACCGATGGTATTAGTTTAATCCGTCATACGTTTTGGTTATTTGACGATATTGTTGATAAAAACACCACCGAGCTATTACGCACCGAGCTAAAATGGCTATTAAGTGAATTAGCATGGGTTGAAAACGCGATTCAACTAAAAACCTACACATCTAAGCGCCACGCATACTATAAAAAAATCAACAGTGCACCTGAGTTAACGCAAGTTATTAATGACTTAAAAGAGCTACAGCCAAGTATTGATGATATTAATCGGTTGTTTCATAGCGCTCGCTATAACCGCTTATTATTGTCTTTAACCACCTGGCTGGTGGATAAGCAATGGCGTAAAAGTTGGGGGCAAGTACAGTTTCAAGCAGCTGACAAACCAGTCGCTGAGATTGCTAATCGATTATTTGAAAAAGATTGGCAAGACCTTCATCAGTTACTGCCAGAACAAAAAACACTGACTGTTAAGGATTACTTGGATTTACGTATGCGTTTAGAAAACAGCTTACTCAGTGGTAACTGTTTAGGTTCGTTATTTGAAAAAGATGAACGCAGTGAGTTTCGTATTCCATGGTTAGATATTTCACACGGCATGTACGAGCTCAGCACGCTTGAGTATCTAAAGCAGCTATGTGCAGGACAAGATGATGAAGAGCTGGCAAAAATTCAAAGCTGGCTTGAAAGAAAGTCTGAATTCTTGGTCGACGCAATGGAACAAAGCCGCTTAGCTTCATATAAAATATCACCTTACTGGCAGTAATCGCGTTTAAGCCAGTACATAGGGAATACACATGGTACGGCGGGTATTATTACTAATGCTGCTCTTTAGTGCCGATGCGCTCAGTGATGTTCAGCATTGGCAACTCTGGAAACAGCATGATGGTGCAAGTGTGTACTACAAAAAACATGACAATGGTATTTTTGAAGTGCAGGCTGAGATCACTATTGAAGGTGTCACGGCCAATGACTTTATGACATTGCTAAGTGATACTAACAGCGCGCCGTTATGGATTGATAATGTTACCCATGTGAAAGTGTTGGAGCGATTAAGTCCCTCAGAAACTATTGTACATACCGAGTTTGACTCGCCGTGGCCACTCGCTGATCGCGATATGGTTAGTTACTCATGCTACCAACAACTGAACGGCACCCAGACTAAGTTAACGATTACAGCAAAAACAGGGGAGCTTGCAAAGCGCCAAGCTGTGATCCGTATCACTGATCTAAAAGCACATTGGTTATTAACTCAACATAGCAGTGAAGGGCAATCATTGTTAACTATAACATATGAAATATACGCTAATCCTGGTGGTGCAATTCCGCATTGGCTAAGCAATAAAGTGGGATTAGAAAGTGCAATGCATACCTTGCTTGCTCTTAAATTACGCCTAATCAATAAAACCTATCAAACCAATCAGCAAGTAAGCCAAGTTGGTAATTGTAGTCACATCAATAAACAATAGCGTGTTAATTCTAACAATTGGTATAATCTGGATAGCTAGTTAACTCCTTGTTACTACTTTGTTTAATTGAACTTTTATTACAAATAATTACAAAAAAAATATTGTTGCTGTAACTTAAATCGGTAATATTCCCGCGCTGGGAACATACTACTTTAAGGACCGTAAAGTGTTTGCATCATCAGTTGCAGGATCAAGCCGTTGGTTTTCATTTGTTAACGAAAGTTGGCGCATCGCTACATTATGGCTAGCGGGTGTTCTATTGTTTATGAGCTTTCGGGTTTTCTTTTTAGTCTACTTTCATGACCGGATCACCACACCAATTGATCTTAACGTTATTTTAAACACCTTAGAAACAGGGTTTGCTTTTGACTCAGCTGCCAGTGGTGTGTGTTTTAGCATTCCTTTTTTATTAAATTGTATTTTACAGCCGATGCGCTTAGGTCATTGGGTAAGAATGGTGCGTAACTTTACGGGTAAGCTTTTTTTTGTAGTCGCTATTTTACTCTGTATAACCAGTATTACGTATATTGCAGAGTACGGTAGCCAATTCAATTACTTTATGTTTGAAGGGTTGCACGATGATCAGCAAGCAATTGCTTTAACCGTGATTGAACAATATCGGCCATGGGGTAGTTTTCTGGGGTTATTAGCACTGTTGGTGGTTGCATTTAAGTTATGCGAGCGCGTTGATAAGCAGTCGAATAGCTTTTTACAGCGCATTTTTACTGACTGTAAATGGAAGCGTACGTTGTTAATTAGCATCATTGTGGTGTTATTTATCTGTGCTATTCGTGGTTCTTTTGAGTCTCGTCCGGCATCACGAAAGTGGTCTGCGGTAACGCCGGACCCATTTATTAATAATTTGGTGATCAATCCATTTCGCAGCTTTTTTTATGCCATTAAAGATTACAACGATCTACAAAGCCATGGCGTAAACGGTGAAAATCCATATTTAAGCCATAACTCAGGGCTTGATGCCTTACCTTTAAATGCGCTGAGTAAACATACGACAGCGCCTTTGTTAGCTGCACCGTCACAGGTATTTGTAATTGTTATGGAAAGTTATGATTCTTGGCCGTTACAACAAAAGTATGCTGCACTTAATTTAACTAATCAGTTAAAAAACCTAGCTAGTAAAGGTATTTACCTAGATAACGTTTTACCTGCAGCTAGCAGTACCATGAATTCGCTATCCAGTATTGTATCTGGGATCCCTTATGCAGGGGTTAATATGAGTTTGATTGGGCCACAAAACCCAAGTAGCAAGCTATCGTTATTTAATCAATTCGAGCAGTTAGGGTACACCAGCCAGTTTTTTTATGGTGGTTTATTATCGTGGCAAAATGTCGGTAAGTACGTTCTATCCCAAGGTGTTGATAAGGTCTATTCAGCTATCGATGCTGGTGGCAAAGGTAGCGCCGGTGTCTGGGGCATTGATGATGGTCAGCTATTTGATTTGGTAGCAGAAAAAACAACGAAAAAAAGTTTTAATGTGATTCTCTCTGGTAGTTATCATGGCCCGTTTAATCTCGATTTAGATAAATATAACTACCCTTATAAGTCGGTTGCAGATTATCCAGCTGAGATAAATAAATTAGCTGGGGAGTTATTAGATCCTTATGTATTAGGGCACTTATGGTATGCAGATAAAATGCTGGGTGGGTTTGTGGCTAAGATGGAGCAACGTTATCCAGATGCATTATTTGTCATTACCGGGGATCATTATAGTCGCCGTAACTTTCATCAGCGCCCAAATTTATATGAGTTAACTCATGTGCCGATAGTGATTTATGGCAAAGGTGTTAGTGCAGATTTAGTGCCTGCCCAACAAGTGGCAAGCCATATGGATATCGCTCCAACATTATTAGATTTAATTGCGCCAGCAAATACTCAGTTTTATAGCATGGGACAATCATTATTTAATGCAGCGCCAGATAGGAGGGTATTTGGTTTTCAAACAATACGTCACAATGAACAGCTCTGGCGTGGTGATTTATCGGCGCTTTATGAGTATTATAGGGTTAATGAGCGGGATAAAACTCAGCTTTTACCGGCAACACCATCGCAATTTGTTGAAATTGATGCACAGACAGAGCAAGCATATACCCAGTATATGGCGACAGCTTGGCAGTTATTAACTCAAGGCATGGATTAAGGTAATGGTTTTACCCATCACCCGATAAGCAACACTTACACGCTAAAGATCATAAAATGACTAAACCAGAAATTAACTTAGTAAACAAACCCAACGGCATAGGAATTGGGCGTATTTTAAAAGCAACTAAATGCTCAATTAAAGGTTTTAAAGCCGCATTTAAGGAAGAGTCGGCCTTTCGTAATGAGCTTGCGCTAGGGCTTGTATTATTGCCATTATCATTTTGGCTAGCGCAATCATTACAGCACTGGGTGATACTTATAATCAGCTTTTTGTTATTGTTGATTGTTGAGTTGCTAAATTCAGCAATTGAAGCATTAACAGATCGAGTCGGTGTTGAATATCATGTGTTATCAGGGCGAGCGAAAGATATCGCTTCAGCGGCTGTGACATTAGCACTGATAGTGTTATTTATTGTATGGGCTGTGGCTGGGTATGAAAAGGTAATTACATTGATAAGTTAGGAAGTTAGGCAAAACGTCACTGGCTTTGAGCAACGAGTTTCGAATACACCCAAGTCACTTTCTAGAACCGAGCTTTAATTGCGCGGGGTAAACCCGCGCCTACGTCTGGTAGCAGCGAGTTTATCTCGCGACAAACACTTATCCTTCGCGGTGGCAAGCCACTCGCCTACAAGTAATATCCACCGCGCTCCTGTAGGTCGCCATTTATGGCGACAAGCCTATTTACCTCCGAGGGTAGTAGGCGCTGTGCGCTACACCGAGAAGACAAAAGTAAAGTTAATTACTTACAGGTTTTTCCTCTATGAGCTCGGTGAACTCTGTGGTGAAATTATAAAAAAAATAGGTTTGCACCAAGAGTAGTGAATAAGGGGGGAAATACCACTGGCTTCGAACACGCCCTAACTCCTAGCCACTTCCTAGAAGCTAGTTTTAATTTTGCGGGGTAAACTCGCGCCTACGTCTGGCAGCAGCGAGTTTACCTCGCGACAATAACCTAGGCATTTACAACAACATAATCAGCAGGCATAAAAAAAGCGCCAATTGGCGCTTTTTTGTATTCACACAATGGCTAATATTAAAGACCAGCTGCTGCGCGAAGTGCGTCTGCTTTATCTGTGCGTTCCCAAGGGAATTCATCACGACCAAAATGCCCGTAAGCTGCAGTTGGTAGATAAATAGGGCGCTCAAGATCAAGCATTTTAATTAAGCCATATGGACGTAAGTCAAAGTGTTCACGAATCAATTCAATTAAACGTGATTCTTCAAGCTTGCTGGTACCAAATGTTTCAACACTGATTGACGTTGGCTCTGCAACACCGATTGCGTAAGAAACTTGTAGCTCACATTTGTCAGCAAGGCCCGCAGCAACGATGTTTTTAGCAACATAACGTGCAGCGTATGCAGCTGAACGGTCAACTTTTGATGGATCTTTACCTGAGAATGCACCGCCACCGTGACGAGCCATGCCGCCATAGGTATCAACGATAATTTTACGACCAGTAAGACCACAGTCACCCATTGGGCCACCGATTACAAAACGGCCAGTCGGGTTAATGAAAAACTTAGTTGCACTAGTGATAAGCTCAGCAGGCAGTACCGGCTTGATAATTGTTTCCATCACAGCTTCTACTAAATCTTTTTGTGAAATGTCTTCACTGTGTTGAGTAGAAAGTACCACAGCGTCAATACCTACTGGCTTGCCGTTTTCATATGCAAAAGTAACTTGTGATTTTGCATCAGGACGTAACCAGTTTAGCTCGCCGCTTTTACGTACTTGCGCTTGACGCTGTACTAAACGGTGTGAGTAAGTGATTGGTGCAGGCATTAATACTTCAGTTTCATTACATGCGTAACCAAACATTAGGCCTTGGTCGCCAGCGCCTTGTTCTTCTGGGCTAGTACGGTCAACACCTTGGTTGATGTCAGGAGACTGCTTACCAATCGTGTTTAAAATTGCACACGAGTCGGCATCAAAACCCATATCAGAATGAGTGTAGCCAATTTCACGTACAGTTTTACGTGTGATTTCTTCGATATCAACCCATGCGCTAGTAGTGATTTCACCACCAACCATAACCATACCAGTCTTTACGTAAGTTTCACACGCAACACGGGCATGAGAATCTTGTTCTAAGATGGCATCTAGTACCGCGTCAGAGATTTGGTCCGCGATTTTATCCGGATGACCTTCAGAAACAGATTCAGAAGTAAATAAATGTTTTGCCATTGTCTTTGCTCACAAATATTGCGCTTCACAAACGTCGGTAAGAGCGCTAAAAAATTTAGGGGCGTATTTTATCTAAAACAACGATAGTTGCATAGTGTTTTTACGCCTAGACGTCTAAATAAAATTACTAATAACTTTTTGTTCTTAAAAAAAATTCATAATGCCCAATTTAATCAGGTTTTTAATTGCATACAGCCCCTACAATAAGTAAGAATGGATCTTCAAATGAATACACACAATAACCAGCGCAAATACAGTAAAGGTAGGAGAATCCATGCCGTCTCGCAAAGAACTTGCAAATGCTATTCGCGTCTTATCAATGGACGCAGTACAAAAGGCCAAATCTGGCCACCCTGGAGCCCCTATGGGCATGGCTGATATCGCAGAAGTACTATGGCGCGATTATCTAAACCACAACCCAACAAATCCAGAGTGGGTAGATAGAGATCGATTTATACTTTCCAATGGCCACGGTTCAATGCTTATTTATTCTCTATTGCATTTAAGTGGTTATGATTTACCAATTGAGGAAATTAAAAACTTCCGTCAAATGCATTCAAAAACACCAGGACACCCAGAATATGGGTATGCGCCAGGTATTGAGACTACTACGGGCCCACTTGGTCAAGGGATCACTAACGCGGTAGGTATGGCGATTGCTGAAAAAGCATTAGCCGCGCAATTTAACCGCGAAGGTCACGATATTGTTGATCACCACACATATACTTTCTTAGGCGATGGTTGCTTAATGGAAGGTATTTCTCATGAAGCATGTTCACTTGCCGGCACATTAGGCCTAGGTAAGCTTGTTGCGTTTTGGGATGACAACGGTATTTCAATTGATGGTGAAGTTGAAGGTTGGTTTAGCGATGATACACCTGCACGCTTTAAAGCCTACGGTTGGCATGTAGTAAGTGACGTTGATGGCCATGACTCTGACGCTATCCGCGCAGCCATCGAAGAAGCACGCAGCATCACCGACAAGCCAACACTAATTTGTTGTAAAACAGTTATCGGTTATGGTTCACCAAATAAATCAGGTAGCCATGATTGTCACGGCGCACCACTAGGTGAAGACGAAATCAAAGCAGCACGCGAGTTCCTTGGTTGGACTGGTGAAGCATTTGAAATCCCAGCTGATATTTATGCACAATGGGATGGCAAAGAAAAGGGTAAACAACTTGAAGCTAACTGGGATGAAAAATTTGCCGCGTACGCCGCTGCACACCCAGAACTAGCCGCTGAATTTAAACGCCGTACTAGTAGTGAGTTGCCAGCAGATTGGGCTGAAAAATCACAAGCATATATTGAGCAACTAGACGCAAATCCAGCAAACCCAGCATCACGTAAGGCATCGCAAGACGCACTGAATGCATTTGGTCCATTACTGCCTGAATTTATGGGCGGATCAGCTGATTTAGCCGGTTCTAACCTGACTATTTGGAAAGGCTCTAAAGGCTTAACACGCGATGATGCCAGCGGTAACTACATCTATTACGGTGTACGTGAGTTTGGTATGTCGGCGATTATGAATGGTATTGCATTGCATAAAGGCTTTATTCCTTACGGCGCAACTTTCCTAATGTTTATGGAATATGCACGTAATGCTGTTCGTATGGCTGCACTTATGAAAGTGCCAAGCATTTTTGTATACACACACGATTCAATCGGTTTAGGTGAAGATGGTCCAACTCACCAACCAGTAGAGCAAATTGCTAGCATGCGTTTAACGCCAAACTTAGTTAACTGGCGCCCGTGTGACCAAGTTGAGTCTGCGATTGCATGGCAACAAGCGATTGAACGCCAAGATGGTCCAACATCACTTATCTTTACTCGCCAAGGCCTTGAGCAACAAACTCGCTCTGCGCAGCAATTAAGCGACGTGAAAAAAGGTGGTTATGTGCTGAGCTGTGATGGCGAGCCTGAGCTTATCTTAATCGCAACTGGTTCTGAGGTGCAATTAGCACAAGATTCAGCCGCGCAACTGCGTAAGCAAGGTAAAAAAGTACGTGTTGTCTCTATGCCATCGACCGATGTATTTGATGCACAAGACGCTGCTTATAAAGAAAGTGTACTACCAGCTGCAGTTTCACGCCGCGTAGCCGTAGAAGCAGGTATTGCTGACTACTGGTATAAATATGTAGGTTTAAACGGCGCTGTAGTAGGTATGACCACCTTTGGTGAGTCAGCCCCTGCAAATGAGCTGTTTGAGCACTTTGGCTTCACGGTAGAAAACATCGTAAACAAAGCTAACGAATTGTTTTAATTTTTACGATTGAAATTTAAAAGCCCGCACTGTGGTTACACAGCGCGGGCTTTTTGTGTTTGGCCGGTAGGTTGGGTAGAGCGCAGCGAAACCCAACGAAGGGAATTTGAGCCGTCAGCCGTCAGTCATAAGCTTTCAGCTGTCAGTTTTAGAATAGTTAAGCGTAAGCGACTTGACGCGCTAAAGCACGACCTACACTGTTAGCCCGAAGCCCGAAGCCCGAAG
>NZ_JACJDM010000084.1:0-13083 GCF_014163545.1 Pseudoalteromonas sp. SR45-6 | reverse complement strand
CGGCGCGCAATGTAAATTGCGCGCCGTTTTTTAAAACTTACTAATTAAGTGAGTTTATTCTGCTTCCGGCAGGTTACGGCCGTAAAAGATTTCTTGCATTTCACGTGTTAATTTAGAACGAATTGCTTCTTCTTCGTCTTCAGATAAATCACTCGTAGTAACACCAAATAAATAAGTATTTAGGTCTGTTTCTTTTAGCATCATCTTAGTGTGGAACAAGTTTTCTTGATACACATTCACGTCCATCATTTGGTACGCTTCTTTGGTATCTTCGGTCATGTAGTTTTGAATTGAGTTGATCGCATGATCGATATAGTGCTTAACACCATCTACGTCACGGGTAAAACCACGCACTCGGTAGTCAATTGTTACAACATCTGACTCTAAGCTATGAATTAGGAAGTTTAACGCTTTTAATGGCGAAATAATGCCACAGGTTGATACTTCGATATCGGCACGGAAAGTACAAATACCATCATCAGGGTGAGCTTCAGGATAGGTATGAACGCAGATGTGGCTTTTATCTAAATGAGCAACAACTGTTTCAGGTAATGGTCCTGGTGCTTCATCAACTTCATAAGTTTGCTGCTGCTCAATTGGCTCTTCTGAGATCAGAATTGTTACACTAGCACCTTGAGGATCGTAATCTTGACGCGAAACATTTAAAATATTCGCACCGATAATGTCTACTACTTCACCTAAAATATCGGTTAGTCGATCAGCACTGTACTGTTCGTCGATATATTCAATATATTCTTTACGTTGTTGCTCAGTCTTTGCATAGCAAATATCGTAAATACTAAAGCTTAAACTTTTGGTTAAGTTATTAAAGCCATGAAGTTTAATTTTATCGAAGGGTTTGTTCATGATAAACCAACCTATAAACAAGTGAAATCTGCCAGAGCAGAATGAAAAGTTCGCGGATTTTATACGAATTTCACCTCAGGAAAAAGCGTTATTTTCCCTGTTCTTGTATAACTTCGTGTGTGTGGGTAATTTCTACTGTTTTATCAAGCATTAATGCTACTGAACAATACTTCTCTGCAGATAGTTGAACGGCACGCGCAAGGTGCTTTTCTGAAACGTTATCGCCAGTCACAACAAAGTGTAAGTTAATCTTAGTGAATACTCGCGGAGCGGACTCTGCGCGTTCAGCACTCAGTTGCACTTGCACATCTGAAAACTGTTGTTTAGCTTTTTTTAGAATACTGACTACATCAACCGATGAACAGCAGCCAACTGACATTAATACCATTTCCATTGGGCTTGGTGCGGCGCTATCGCTACCAGCATCAAACACAACATTGTGACCAGAATTAGAACGCCCTAAAAAAGTATCGCCTTCAACCCATTTCACATTCGCTTGCATTTTATTACTCTCAAAGAAGTTATTTCCTTGATTGTAAGGAAGTCACACGCAGTTGCAAATTAAAAACGATAATTGGAATGATCAGGCACTTTCGACAACTGCGCTATCAAAGAGGTTTTTTACCAATGCGGCAAATTCATCGATAAATGCATGTTGCTCTATTGTCACTTGATTACTGGTGACGCTGCTGAGGACTTCTTGTAAGTCGTATACAATGCCATCTACTTCACGCACGATTTGACTACGTTGTTCAGTAGAAAGCTCTGTGTGTTGCTGGCATAACAACATGACATTTTCAGCAATATCATCTTCTATTAGCTCCATAATAGTAGGAGCGCCTGGTTTTATTTCGCCGGACTTCTCAAATAATGCTAAATTTTGAGTAAGATACATGATGAGGTCATCATATCCTTGCCTATCTAAAACCATAATTATCCACACCTAATTAAAACGACTGTATTGATTTAAGCAGAAAGCGCTTTTAATTGCTACCTTTGAGCATTAACCAATACAAAAAAAGCAGCCTTGGCTGCTTTTTTAGTTATTTATTACTATTTGACCAAAATCGATTAATCGATTTTTAAGCCAGGGCTTAATGTTGCTGGCATTGCTACTTTTTCAAGTTCAACAGAGGCAACTGGGTATGCGCAATAATCAGCTGCATAGTAAGCACTTGCACGATGATTACCTGATGCACCAATACCACCAAAAGGAGCTGCACTTGAGGCACCGGTGATTGGGCGGTTCCAGTTAACAATACCAGCACGGATACGACGTAAAAAATGGTCGTAATCTGCCGCATTATCACTGAGTAAACCCGCAGACAAACCAAAGCTGGTATCGTTGGCTTTATCAATCGCACTATCAAAATCTGTAAAGCGGAATACTTTTAATAGTGGACCAAAGTGCTCTTCATCTGGGAAGTTAGCAACATCTGTACACTCAATAATACCAGGCGTTACAAAACCTGTATTTTCAGTATGCTTAAGCTCAACCAATACTTCAGCACCAAGCTCAACGAGTTGTTGCTGTGCTTTTACCATACCAGAAGCCGCAGCTGATGAGATCATCGAGCCCATAAACGGTTGCTCTACATCATCGTAGTTGCCCACTTTGATGGCTTTAGTCGCGGTAATTAAACCGGCTAAAATAGCATCGCCTTGCTCACCTGCTGGTAAAAACAGCTTGCGTGCACAGGTACATCGTTGGCCACTTGAGATAAATGCTGATTGAATAATATCGTGAATAACGGCTTTAGTATCAGCAACATCAGTAATAATCAGTGGATTGTTACCACCCATTTCTAATGCTAAGATTTTACCTGGTTGACCGGCAAACTGCTCATGCAGAATATGGCCTGTGCGTGATGAACCGGTAAAGAATAAGCCATCAATACCTTTGTGAGCAGCAAGAGCCTTACCTGTGGCTACTTCGCCTTGTACTAGGTTAATAACCCCTGCTGGTAAACCTGCTTTTTCCCATAACTTAAGCGTTAGCTCAGCAACAGCAGGAGTTAGCTCCGATGGTTTAAACACCACGGTATTGCCCGCCAAAAGTGCAGGCACAATATGGCCATTAGGTAAATGACCAGGGAAGTTATAAGGGCCAAATACCGCCACTACACCATGTGGTTTATGGCGGATCATTGCACGACCTTGCGGCATTGGGTTTTCTACGTCGCCAGTGCGCTCTAAAAATGCTTTTTCAGAGATAGCTATTTTACCGACCATAGCACCCGCTTCAGTGCGAGTTTCCCATAACGGCTTACCCGTTTCTTGGGCTATTACAACAGCAAGCTCTTCGCTGTGCTCTTTTAGGGTTTCGGCAAAAGTTTTTACAATCGCTAAACGTTCTGCAAATGATTTATCAGCCCAGCTATAAAATGCTGCACGCGCAGAGTTAACAGCGGTGTCTACTTGCTCACTGGTGGCTGAGTTTGCTTGCCAAATAATTTCGTTATTGGCTGGGTTTACTGAATTAAATGCATCGCCTAGGCCTTGCGACCATTGACCATTAATAAATTGTGCAGGATGAGTCATGTACTTTCTCCTAAATTATATACGTGTTGCGGTAACTATATCGCCAGCTTGTAAGTGCAGTGCATCGGCCATTGCCTGTGGCAAAGTCAACTCAGAGCTTGTTTCATCAAGGTTTAGTTGTGCAACGGTTGCTCTAAAATCATTGAGTTTGTCATTCGCTAGCATGATAGCCGTCTCGCCGCTGTTTTCACCGATTTTTACGGTAAAGTTTTTGGCATTACGAATAGTTGCAATATTATCTACTTTTGCTTCTACCGTTGGGCCAGCATCAAAAATGTCAACGTAGCCATTAAAGGTGAAGCCTTCTTTTTTCAGTAGTTCAATCGCAGGGCGCGTATTATTGTGCACCTTGCCGATCACGGCTTGCGCCTCTTTACTTAATAAGTTGACGTAAATTGGGTACTTTGGCATTAGTTCAGCAATAAACACTTTTTGGCCGATACCGGTTAAGTAATCAGCTGTTGGAAAATCCATCGAGAAAAAGTGTTCTTCTAACCATTGCCAAAATGGACTACTGCCGTGTTCGTTAGAAACACCGCGCATTTCTGCAATTACGGTTTCAGCAAAGCGTTCTTGGTGCTGCTTGATAAACATAAAACGTGCTTTTGAAAGCAGCTTACCGTTATTATTTTTACGGTAACCATCTTTTAAAAACAGCGTACAAAGCTCAGTTGCTCCAGTGTAATCATTACACAAGGTTAAAATATCAACCGCTTTATAAACATTCAATGTACGAGATGAATGAATAGCTTTACTTAAATGATAGTGATAAAACGCATCATCTAAACCAACCGCAGCTTCAATTGCTGAGGTACCGACTACTTCACCTGTTTCGCTATCTTCAAGAACAAACAAGTAACCTTCATCACCCGGATGAGATGCACTTTTTGCGAATGAGCTTATTGAATGAGCTATCTTCTTTTGTAATAACTCTTCGTTATTAGGTAAAGAGGTAAAACCATGTCCTGATTCGTGGGCAATTTTCAATAAAGCTGGGTAATCACATTGCTGGATTGGGCGAAGGATCATCATGAGTCCGCTTGCTCCCTTATAAATAACGGTAAATTAAGAATATTAGGGCAAGCTTGCTACTTGCCCTTATTATGATTAGAGGTGTTGATTAACCGTTCACAACGTTGGCTACGGCTTTTTCAAAGCGCGCCATCCCTTCACGGATATCCGCTTCAGGGATCACTAAAGATGGAGTAAAACGCACCACATCGGCACCCGCGACTAACGACATCACACCCTCAGCGGTTCCTGCTACTAAAAACTCTTTAGCACGACCTTTAAACTGCTCATTAACCACAGCACCAATTAATAAACCTTGACCACGAATTTCCGAGAAAACGTTGTACTTATCGTTAATTGCAGTTAGTAATTCATTAAACAATGCTGACTTTGCTTTTACGCCAGCTAATACTTCTGGTGTATTCACAGTATCAAAGGCTGCTTCACCAACAGCACATGCCAACGGATTGCCGCCATAAGTAGAACCATGAGTACCGACTTTAAGGTGCTTAGCAATCTCTGTCGTGGTGATCATTGCACCAATTGGAAAACCGCCGCCAAGTGCTTTTGCAGTAGTTAAAATATCAGGTACTACATTTAACCCTTGGTATGCATAAAGATCGCCAGTACGACCGACACCAGTTTGTACTTCATCAAAAATAAGTAATGCGTTATGTTTAGTACATAACTGGCGTACACCTTGAGCAAACTCGTCAGTAGCAGAGATAATGCCGCCTTCACCTTGTAATGGCTCCATCATTACCGCACATGTGTTATCAGAGATTAGTGCTTCAAATGCGGCTAAATCGTTATAGTCACAATGTACGATATCTCCCGGCTTAGGACCAAAACCATCAGAGTAAGCAGCTTGACCGCCCACGGTTACAGTAAAGAATGTACGGCCATGGAAACCTTTATTGAAAGCGATGATTTGCGATTTTTGCTCACCAAAATTTTCAAGCGCAACACGACGCGCTAATTTTAGTGCGCCTTCATTTGCTTCTGCGCCTGAGTTGGCGAAATATACTTTTTCAGCAAATGTAGCATCTACCAATTTTTTAGCTAAACGAAGTGCTGGCTCATTAGTCATTACATTTGATAGGTGCCAGATTTTTTCGCCTTGCTCTTTTAATGCTTTAACCAATGCTGGATGACAATGACCTAGACAGTTAACAGCGATACCACCGGCAAAATCGATATATTCACGACCTTGCTGATCCCATACACGTGAGCCTTCGCCACGAACAGGAATAACGCTTGAAGGTGCGTAGTTAGGAACCATTACTTGATCAAATAATTCGCGATTGACTGTCATTTTATATCCTCTTAATTGTGATCCTACAGAAAGTTTAAAAAATAGGCTTGATGATAGACTGTTGTACCATCTCCTTTGGCGTAAATCAGCATAGCTCACATCGCCAAAAAATACTCTCTGGTTCAATTTTCAGATAATCATTATTTCAGAGTTTTTCGTTATTGTCTCTTATAAAACTTTCATGTAGCCCTTGTTATTAAAGGCTTTGAGATATAATTTCAGAGATAGTGAATAACTATCTGAATAACGAATTATGGGGTTGTTTATTCTATATCGCTGCCCCACCACCCACCAGGCAGAGCTTTGCAAGATAAAATATGGGTAAGAGTAGATATTAATGATGAATGAATAGTCGTAAAAAAATTAACAAAAAATTTATGAAATAAGGGCGTGTTGACCTTTCAGGATTAAAATTTGTTCAAATTAGGGGCGATTTAATCACGGCGCGAGATTTGTAACCTAGTGGGCTAAGTAAAAATTGAGCAAAGCTTCCGCGTCCTGCTCACGCCCCTTACTTACATCCATGTAAGTAACAAAGAGTTAATCGCCCCTAGGAAGAACCCTTCGGGCAGCGCGTGTTTGGCATTGATGCTGCGTTATCGCCTATTTATGGGGAACAACCACACTACATAGGCTCTGCCTTGCCTAAATACCAAACACACTGCTGCAAATTCAACCTCGAAAGATAAACACGCCCTAGTCAATTTTAATATGAAAGTGCTGCAAATTGGTTTTTTCAAGCTGCTCTAGTTCCTGTTTTGATAACCCAACGTAATCAAACCAGAGTGATTTTTCATCACTTTCCACCAGCTGATGTTCGCTCAAAGTAACACATTGACTATAACAACGTGCCTTTTGCATTAACATCGCTAATGGCAATAGTGAATCCCCTTTGGACACACCATTAATCAACTGCGATAACACAGCATTAAAAGGTAAATACCGAAACGCCATTTTATCAATCACCGTCGCCGTGACTTTTAGCGCATGCTGATTAAGTAAAGTACTTAAAAATAACGGATCAGGTTTTAACTCTAACAATGCGGTGTGAAGATCTTTATGTTGGTCTTCTCGGGCAAGGGTTACTTTGCGCTGCCACACTCGTTCGAATGTACGTAAATAGAGTCGAATCAAAGCTATCTTGCCAACATCGAGTAACATACCCAAAGTAAATGCATGTACTTCATTAATACCATTGAGCTTAGCCAACTCTTGCGCCGCAATCGCGCAAGCCATTGAGTTATCGCGTAGGCGACGCTTCAATAATGGAAATGGTTCGGTGCTGTGTGGCATCCAATGACGTACCGCAAAGGTAGGCACTACAAACTGTAAGTTGTCTAAACCAATATAACGCAGAGCTAAAGAGGGATTATCAACTTTTACCGAAGTATGTTTATTGCGCTGCGCGCGATAATAAGGCAAATTCACAAAAGCAACTAACTCACGTCCTAACCAAGTTAAATCTTTAACTAATGGCTCAAGGCGCCCTACCGATGCTGATTTTACCGCAAGTATGTCTAAAATCGCGGGGACATTATCTTCAATACCAATGGTTTCATGTAGTACCGTATCAATATCGGCTAACTGCTTGTTCATGGCGGTATCAATAACTTGATGTAACTGCTGGCTGGCTTGAGCGCGGTACTTATGATGCGAAGTACTGGAGAGTTTACGTATTTTTTGCGCAGCAACTTCAACCTCAAGTAAGGTGCGCTGCTTCATCGCCTCACCATAATTTATATCTAGAGTATGAATATAGCCAATTTGACGTTGCGCAAAGCTATGTCCAAGCAACAAATCATGGGCTCGTTGCTCTAATGCCTTAGCTGTCCTTTGTTGGCGTATTTCATCTGTCATTAATAGTTATCTTTTATAAATAAATTAAGGGAAGCTACTACGTTTGTTAGCATAAGCCTAGAACCGAGTTAAAAAGTTAGCAAGTAATTCAAGTCCTCGCTGCGTTAAAATTGCCTCTGGGTGAAATTGTACCCCCTCTAACGCTAAGCTATTATGAACTAAGCCCATTATTTCATCTAACTGGCCACTTTCAGTTTCGGTCCAAGCGGTGATCTGCAACTCATCAGGAATGCTATCTTGTTCAACAACCAACGAATGATAACGGCAAACTGTTAATGGATTTGGTAAGCCGGCAAATACACCTTGATTAGCATGATAAATTGGCGATGTTTTGCCATGCATCACTTGCTTTGCCCTAACAATGTTCGCACCTAATGCTTGTGCTATTGTTTGATGACCTAAACAAATACCTAAAATTGGAAATTGACCTTTTAGTTGCTCAATAAGCTCCAAAGATATACCCGCTTCATTTGGTGAGCATGGGCCGGGAGATATCACGATATGCTGAGGGTTTAACTGGGCAATTTGACTAACCGAGATCTCATCATTGCGCTTTACTAGCACCTCTTGATCTAAACGTTGAAAATACTGTACCAAATTGTAGGTAAACGAGTCGTAGTTATCGATCATTAAAAGCATGTAATAAAGCACTCAAAATAGAAATTGTTTGCAGGCAACTGCCTGCGTTCATATTCTAACTTAAGCCCGCACGAGTGTCAGTGTTTTGTATTCAGGCAAAGGGAAATTACTTTAATAACGATAATACTGAGATTGATGTTGATTTATTTTAAATCAGCCCAAGCTCTATTGTATTGGCAAAACGCCTCAGAGCATTTAATTTGACTAAAACCCATGCGTGTTTATCTATCGAGATTAATATGTAACACGCTTTAATAAGGAGCGACCTATGTTAGGCGAAGATCATTCATTAACTAAAGATTTCCCTGAATACCAAAGCACAATCACTAAGCTCAACACTGATAATGAAGAGTTCGCGGCAAGGGCAAAGCAATACAATGCAATTGATAAAGAAATCCGTGTCCTGGAGTTACAAGATGCCCCTATTGATGATGAAGCAATGCATCAATTAAAACACGATAGAATGGCATTAAAAGATTGGCTCCATCAGCAATTAGCTGATGCTGCCAACTAATAATTATATTATATATATCTGGCGCTTATTTAAAACTAAGCGCCCGCACTGAGCCTTAACTCCCTTTCACTCATCCTATTTGCCTAAAATTACATCCATTATGGTGCAAAAGCATTGCTATTCGTTTAGCTTAGAGACAAGCTATCTTTATCTAAGTTAAATAACATTATATTTTATGTGCAAATACATACTCTCGATTGACCAAGGAACGACGAGCTCTCGCGCCATCTTATACACCAAAGATGCCGAGGTTTTTGGCACAGCCCAACAAACTTTCCCGCAGCACTTTGTGCAAAATGGTTGGGTTGAACACGATCCTGTAGATATTTGGCAAACCGTATTCGCGAGCGTTAAAAACGTATTGGCGCAGCAACGGGTAACGGCTGCCGACATTATTGCCATAGGCATTGCTAATCAACGAGAAACCACCTTAGTGTGGAGTAAAAAAACTGGGCAACCTATTTACAACGCGATTGTGTGGCAAGACCGACGCACTAGCCAGTACTGTGATAGTTTGCGCGATGCTGGGCACAGTAAAATCGTCAATGATAAAACCGGCTTATTACTCGATCCGTACTTTTCTGCCACCAAAATTCGTTGGATCTTAGATAACGTCACTGGCGCTAAAGAGCAAGCACACGCAGGTGAGCTGGCGTTTGGTACGGTAGACACCTACTTACTATGGCAATTAACCGATGGTAAAGTACACACAACCGATGCAACCAATGCCTCTCGCACATTACTGTTTAACATTCACCAGCAATGCTGGGATGAAGACTTACTCGCCTTATTTGATATTCCAGCCTCGATGCTACCTGAAGTAATGGACTCAGCGGCTGACTTTGGTGTTACTAGCAGCGAGTTATTTGGTGGTGAAATTCCAATTAGCGGCATAGCGGGTGATCAGCAAGCCGCTTTAATTGGCCAAGCTTGTTTTGAAGAAGGTATGGCAAAAAGCACCTACGGAACAGGCTGTTTTTTAATGCTTAACACCGGCGATAAAGCACTAAAGTCAAACAATCGCTTATTAACCACCATCGCATATAGACTTAACGGCAAACCTACGTATGCCATTGAAGGCAGTATTTTTATGGCAGGTGCCACCATGCAGTGGATTGTAGAGGGCTTGAAATTATTAGAAAGCGCGGGAGAAAGTGAAGCCCTCGTCAAAGGTGTTCCCTTAGATCATGGGGTATTTTTAGTGCCCTCTTTTACAGGTTTAGGCGCTCCCTATTGGGATGCCAATGCCCGAGGTGCTATTTTAGGGCTTACTCGAGATTCAGGTATTAGTACGATTGTCGCTGCAGCTTTGCAATCAGTGGGTTATCAAACTAAAGATTTACAAAAAGCGATGGAAGGGGATGGCTTGCGCCCCAGCATATTGCGCGTTGACGGCGGTATGGCTAATAATAATTGGGCTATGGAGTTTTTAGCTAATATTTTAGGTGCGAGTGTTGAGCGGCCCACCTTAACCGAAACCACCTCGCTTGGCGTCGCCTATTTAGCAGGCCTGCAAAGTGGTGTTTATGAATCAACAGCGCAACTGGCAACTATGTGGCGATGTGACCGCCGCTTTGAGCCAACTATGAGTAGCTTTGAGCGTAACGATTTATATGCAAAATGGCTACATTGTATTGCGCAAGTGACGCTTGCTAATAATCCGCAGAATGACGGCTAATCGCGTTAATATAATCTGGCATTAACAACTAACTTTAAGGTTCACCCGTGCAGTTACTCGATAACGAATATGATTTACTTGTCATTGGCGGTGGCATTAATGGTGCTGGTATTGCAGCAGATGCAAGTGGTAGAGGCTTGAAAGTATTATTGTGTGAGCAAGACGATTTAGCCTCAGCCACCTCATCAAACAGCAGTAAGCTTATTCATGGCGGGCTGCGCTATTTAGAGCACTATCAATTTAGGTTAGTAAAAGAAGCATTGCTAGAGCGTGAAGTGTTATTAAAAAAAGCACCGCATATTATTTGGCCGCTCTCGTTTAGGCTTCCTCATCAGTCACATTTGCGGCCGCCATGGATGATCCGCCTAGGATTATTTATTTACGACCATCTAGGAAAACGAGACACGCTACCCGCTTCCAAGTCGATTATTTTCACAAAAGACAGTGTGCTAAATGCATCAATTACACAAGGGTTTGAATATGCTGATGGCTGGGTAGATGACGCGCGTTTAGTGATCTTAAACGCCCTTGCCGCCGAACAACACGGAGCAACCATAGCAACGCGTACTCGTTGTATCAAGGCACAGCGCAATATTGAACATTGGGATGTAACTCTAGCGCAACAAACGACCCAGCAGCAACTACAAATCAAAGCCAAATGCATTGTTAATGCCGCAGGCCCTTGGGTTGCTTCATTGTTTGATAATGTATTTATTCAGCCATCACCACAGCATATTCGCTTAGTCAAAGGCAGCCATATCGTGGTGCCACGTATTCATGACGAGCCATGTGCCTATATTCTCCAAAATGAAGATCAACGTATTGTTTTTGTCATTCCTTTTGAAGATGACTATTCCTTGATTGGTACTACGGATGAAGAATATACCGGCACCATTAAAGATGTAAAAATTAGCGAACAAGAGATTAGTTACTTAATCAATATTACTAATCATTACTTTAAAACCCCGATTGAAGCGACTGATATAGTACATACATTCAGTGGCGTACGGCCATTACTCGATGACCACTCAGCAGATGCTCAAGCTGTAACCCGCGATTATAAGCTGATATTAAATAATGATGATAATCAGGCTGCTTTGTTAAGTGTGTTTGGCGGAAAAATAACTACTTATCGAAAACTGGCAGAAAATGCTGTGGACAAACTCGCGCTATTTTATCCTCATATGACTGAAGCGTGGACAAAAAGCGCGCCGTTACCAGGCGGAGATTTTAGTGAAAAAGCGACGTTAATAACGCAACTACAAGTAAAATACAATTGGTTGCCTGAGTTATTATTAAATAGGCTGGTACGCTCCTATGGCACGCTAACTAATGCACTGCTAGGTAATTGCAGTGCATTGGCTGACTTAGGTTGTCATTTTGGCCATGGTCTATACGCTCAAGAAGTCGATTACCTAATTGCCAAAGAGTGGGCAAAAACCAGCGATGACATATTGTGGCGTAGAACAAAGCTCGGGCTACGCTTTAGTAAAGCGCAAGTCACCGCTTTAGATAACTACTTGCGCACCTTAAATTACTAACTACACATTAAGAAGCTGCAATAAAATGCTCATTTAAGGCTGCTTTTTCAATACTAGATAAAGCTTGCTTAGCTTTAGCGGCAAAGTCGTAACGTACCAGCACTGTTTTACCGATTGCGCAGCATTTATCTTGCTGCCACGCCTCTTGGCGAAGCACAAATGAGCTGCTGCCAATATGCTCTACCGATGTTTTAATACTTACTTCATGCGAGTAAAACAACTCACCTACAAACGACACCTCAATTTTAGCAATAATAAGCTTCCAATCGTGAGGATTTAAATCGGGGGTAAAAAATTTAAAAATAGGTGCACGTGCGGCTTCAAACCAAACAGGGAGTACGGTATTGTTGATGTGTCCGAGTGCATCCGTTTCGCTAAAGCGCGGCATCACTTTTTCAGTAAACATAATAATCCAATAATAATTAAACAGGTAACTCATGACGGACTTTATCCGCGTGTATGACAACGCGCTCAGTAATGACTTTTGCGATAACTTTATCACCACCTTTTCGCAAAGCCCGCATATAAAACAAGGGATGACATCAGGCGGCATAGATCTTAATAAAAAAGATAGCCACGACTTACACTTAAACAATCATCCTGAATACGCTGAGCAATTAAAACATATTCAACAAACTACTGCACAATATGTTTTTAACTACATTGAAGAACATATTTTTATAATGATTGGGGCGTTTGGTTTAAAAGTGTACCACCCCCAAACAGGACAACCTGTTGATTTAACGCAAGCTAATTTTGACGAGGTAGGTAAACCGCAATTACCTTTATTGGTACAGCAAATTTTTCGACTCGGTAATATCCAAGCGCAAAAATACGAAGTTAACAAAGGCGGCTACCAGTATTGGCATAGTGAAGTGTACCCACAGTTACACCATAACGAAGCACTGCATCGAGTATTGTTATTTATGTTTTATTTAAACGATGTTGAAGAAGGCGGTGAAACCGAGTTTTATTATCAAAATCGTAAGATAGCTCCGAAAAAAGGCACTATGGTGATTGCCCCAGGCTACTTTACTCATACTCATCGCGGTAATAAACCTGTGTCGAATGATAAATATATTTTAACGTCGTGGGTGCTGTTTAACCGCGCAGAACAAAT
>NZ_JACJDM010000083.1:0-13542 GCF_014163545.1 Pseudoalteromonas sp. SR45-6 | reverse complement strand
ATCGTCTAAATCAAATTCGTCTTCTTCAGCCAGCTCTGGCTCTGCTATTGCTTTATCGCCAGTCTCATCAATTAAACTATCGATGTCGTCTAAATCAAATTCATCTTCTTCAGCCAGCTCCGGCTCTGCTGTTGCTTTATCGCCAGCTTCATCAAGCAGACTGTCAATATCGTCTAAATCAAATTCGTCTTCTTCAGCCAGCTCTGGCTCTGCTATTGCTTTATCGCCAGTCTCATCAATTAAACTATCGATGTCGTCTAAATCAAATTCATCTTCTTCAGCCAGCTCCGGCTTTGCTGTTGCTTTATCGCCAGCTTCATCAAGCAGACTGTCAATATCGTCTAAATCAAATTCGTCTTCTTCAGCCAGCTCCGGCTCTGCTGTTGCTTTATCGCCAGCTTCATCAATTAAACTATCAATATCGTCTAAATCAAATTCGTCTTCTTCTGCCAGCTCAGGCTCTACAGTCGCTTTATCGCCAGCTTCATCAATTAAACTATCAATATCGTCTAAATCAAATTCGTCTTCTTCTGCCAGCTCAGGCTCTGCAGTTGCTTTATCGCCAGCTTCATCAATTAAACTATCAATATCGTCTAAATCAAATTCATCTTCTTCAGCAAGCTCTGGCTCTGCAGTTGCTTTATCGCCAGCTTCATCAATTAAACTATCAATATCGTCTAAATCAAATTCATCTTCTTCTGCCAGCTCTGGCTCTGCTGTTGCTTTATCACCAGCTTCATCAATTAAACTGTCAATATCGTCTAAATCAAATTCGTCATTATCGCCGTCATTCTTATCTGTCGGTTGATTACTACTTTGTTCATCAATCAATGCATCAATGTCAAAATCATCACCTTCATCTGCTAACTCTTCACTGAGTGCTGCTAAGTCATCATCTGAATCAAGCGAGTCATCTAATTCAGCAGTCGGTTCATCGCTGTCATTAGCAAATAAATCATCTAGATCTGCTGCACTTAAAATATCGCCATCATTGTTGTCAGCTTTAATATCTAAATCAATGTCGTCACCTAAGCTATCATCATCTGCTTGATCAAAATCTTGCTGCATGAAGATATCAAGTTCATCATCTTCTTTAGCTTCGTCACTTTCATCAGAAAATACAATGTCGTCGCTCAGTAAGCCATCTAATTCGTCTTGATTTAATAAACTGTCACCATCCTCAAACGCATCATCAATATTGTCATCAAAAATAATATCGTCGTCATCTGGTAAAATATCGTTCTCAAGATCATCAAGCTGAATACTTACATCATCGTCTTCTTGAACTGGATCTGGAATAATTGGATCAAGTGATGGTCCTAAGTCAACATCATCCTCTGTTGTATAACTAGGGCTTTGTGGTAAAAATTCGTCATCATCTGTGCTTTCATCTTCTTTATTACGTTTACGTAAAAACATCACGATTGCAAAGATGATCAATAACGCTGGAATTGTCATTAATAAAATAAGAACTAGCGGATTGGCTAACAGCCCAGCAAAGTCAAACTCACTAGTCTCTTCGAGCTTTTTTGCTTGTTGTTGCTCTATAATTTCGTTCTGTTTTGCAATCAATTCAGAAAGTTGGCGTTGAATTTCACTGTCTTTACCAAGTTGCTCACGAATATTTTCAAGCTCTTTAGACACACCAGTTAACTGTTGCTTTAATTTATTGTTTTCAACTAAAATTTCTTCGACATTATCAACTGACGACTTGAACTGCTTTTGTAATTCAACAAGCTGACTGCCCTGTTGGGTTTTAATGCTGTTGATTTCTTGTTTTAATTCTTGCTTAGCTTCATCAACATCCACTTTGCGTGCTTGAGTTACTTTGGTTTGTGAAGCAGTAATTTCGCTGTTCGTAAGCGTGCCATTTTTCTTTTTTTCCCATAGCTCATCATCTTGCTCTGAGCGCTGTTTGGCAAGCTCCGGGCTTACTGCGCGGATATCGGCTAAGGTAGGAATTTTTAAATACGCACCATCGCGCATATGATTGAGATTTTGATCTAAAAATGATTGCGGATTTTTTTCATATAAAGCCTGCATAACCTGATAAATACTGACGGAGTTATCTGGTCGCACTTTTGCAGCAATTCGCCATAGCGTATCGGTTGGCTTTATTGGCCCAATAGAACGCCCTTGAACGCCATAATCAACGCCTTTAGGGCCTTTAAGTTGGCCACCGTCTTGGGAGTATATCGGTGTTACCACCAATGCAGACGCTAATAAGAGGAGTGTAGCTAAACCGCGCATGCTGATCCTTTAATGTTTAAATGTTAACGCAGCGCCATTAAATTAGACGCTTAAACATTGATTATTTCTTGCAGAAATAACGTACATAAATAAATAGTTAATTAAGTCTTTCCTGCAAGCTCTATTCCAGTTGCAAACTATAAACCAGTTGCGGCTTAATATCCATCGCAACACTTTGATACGTAATAGCTTAAACTTTATTAGCCGGAAGAGTTTTTTATCGTTAAGATTAAGTTTATACGCTTTTAGCAGCTATGCGGCAATTATTTGGCAGTTAAAAAATAAAAAAGCGACAAACTGCCGCTTTTCTTGCTTTTAATTAAAGATAGTTCGCTATCAACTCTTCAGCTATTTGCACGCTGTTCGTTGCGGCCCCTTTACGGGTATTATCACTTACAACCCACATATTTAAACCATGCGGATGTGAGATATCTTGACGTAAGCGCCCTACATACACAATGTCATTACCACTTGCATCCGTAACCGGGGTTGGGTAATCCCCTTCGTCTTCTATAAGTTCAAGCCCTGGCGCGTCATTAAGTAACTGTTTTACATGTTCAAAGTCGTACGGCATACGTGTTTCAATGTTAATCGCTTCTGAGTGACCAAAAAATACCGGAACTCGTACACACGTCGGATTAACAGCAATTGTGGTATCACCTAGAATTTTATGGGTTTCGTTAACCATCTTCATTTCTTCACGGGTGTAACCGTTATCTTCAAAAACATCAATTTGTGGGATAACATTAAACGCCATCTGCTTTGGAAATATTTCGCTATTTACAGGGCGTGCATTCATTAAATTAGCAGTTTGTTTTGCAAGTTCATCAACCGCTTTTTTGCCTGCACCCGATACTGCTTGATAAGTAGATACATTAATACGATCGATGCCGTATGCATCATAAATAGGTTTTAATGCCACCATCATTTGAATAGTTGAGCAATTAGGATTAGCAATGATATTGCGATTTCTAAAATCAGCAAGGCTTGCTGCATTTACTTCTGGCACAACCAGTGGTATTTCAAAATCATTTCTAAAGTGCGAAGTGTTATCAATTACTACACATCCTGCATCAGCGGCAATAGGTGCGTATTTTTCTGACACACTGCCACCAGCAGAAAATAAACCAATATGCGCTTGGCTAAAGTCAAACCCTTCAACGTCCTGCACTTCAATAGTTTCACCACGAAACTTAATATCTTCACCAGCGCTGCGACTACTTGCCAATAAAAATAATTGATCAACAGGAAACTTACGATCTTCTAACGTTTCAATAATTTGGCGACCAACAAGACCTGTAGCGCCAAGTACGGCAACATTATATTTTTGTGACATGTGTATTCCTCGTTTAACAGCCGCCATTGTGGCCGCTGTTTAAATTTTAAGTTATTCGACTACGAAACCAAGCCCTTGCAGCAAAGGCGAATATGCGCCTGCACCTAGCACTTTGACTGTGCTAAATTCACGTCGAATGGGGTAGTTTTTACGTAAGCTATCAAACCCTTCACTTGCTAAGTTGTATCGCAAAATACCATCATCACGACGCACATCGTAAACCAGATGGATCAACTGACCTAAATCAGCTTCGCTAAAGGTTTCTTGTAATGTAACTTGGGTAAACGCGGGCACTGGTAAAAAATCAGCTAATGCTTTGCCTGTTTGCAAACCTTTAAGCTCGCACAACTTTTCATAGAGCATTTGCGTGCCACGTGCTTTACCCTCTAAGGTATGGCCTGCGATATGGACACTGGCATAACGCACAAACTCAAGCAATTCAGTTAATATAGAAGGTTCGTTTTCCCATACATCTAATACCACATCGAGCTTGGCACCACCGCGCATAATTTCCAGTAGAGCATGATTATCGACCACATCGCCGCGACTGGCATTAATCAAAATAGTGCCAGGTTTAAGCGCTGCTAAACGCGCTTTGTTCATTAAATGCAAGGTACTATGTTTACCGGTCGTTACTAACGGCACATGGAAAGTGACGATATCCGCTTTACTCAACAACTCATCAATATCTGTATGCTCGGCTAATTGTCCCGCTTCATGCTTAGGTGGATCGCATACTAATACAGTGACATTAAGCGCGGCTAATTTATCTCGCAAACAGCTACCAATACTGCCCACTCCGACAATCCCAATGGTTTTGTGTTCCAAGGTGCAGGCATTTTCTTGGCACAGTGCAAACAAGCTACTGATCACATATTCAGCCACAGCAACGGCATTACAACCAGGTGCGCTCGTAAATGCAATATCACGTTGTTTGAGTAAATCAGTATCAATATGATCAACGCCGATTGTCGCCGTACCTACGTAGCGTAATTTATTAGCATGTATTAACAGTGCTTCATTTACTGAGGTTACCGAGCGAGTTAATAATACATCAACATCAATTAGCTGTTCGCTTTGTAATGTACGACCATCAAAACGCGTTACTTCACCAAAATCAGCAAAATATTGCTCAACAAGTGGCATGTTTTGGTCTGCAAGAATTTTCATTAACAAGTCCAGTAAGCACTAAGAGCCGCTATTGTAACGAACATAGCCGACTTTGAAAACGAAAAAGCCGAGCAAGTTGCTCGGCTTTAATTGTAATGTGGCTTTTTAATTAGCCTTTATATTTACTCATCACTAACGTGGCGTTAGTACCACCAAAACCAAAACTGTTAGACATAACAGTATTTAGTTCAACGTCTTTACGCTCAGTGATAATGTTTAAGCCTGCAGCTTGTTCATCTAGCTCATCAATATTGATTGAAGGCGCAACAAAGCTATGCTCTAACATCAATAGTGAGAAAATAGCTTCATGCACACCAGCGGCGCCCAGTGCATGGCCTGTCATTGCTTTAGTCGCGCTGATCATCGGTGAATTACCACCAAATACTTCTTGAATTGCTCCTAACTCTTTTACATCACCTACTGGTGTAGATGTACCGTGAGTGTTTAGATAATCAATGCTGTCAACGCCTTGCATTGCTTGACGCATACAACGTGCAGCACCTTCACCTGATGGTGCAACCATGTCATAGCCATCAGATGTTGCGCCATAGCCAACAACTTCAGCATAAATGTGTGCACCACGTGCAAGCGCATGTTCAAGTTCTTCAACAACAACAATACCGCCACCACCAGAGATAACAAATCCATCGCGGTTAGCATCATAAGTACGAGAGGCTTTTTCAGGCGTTTCGTTATATTTAGTAGAAAGTGCGCCCATTGCGTCAAATTCCATTGCCAATGTCCAGTGAAGCTCTTCACCGCCACCGGCAAAAACAACGTCTTGTTTGCCTAATTGGATTTGCTCAACTGCGTTACCAATACAGTGTGCAGAGGTTGCACATGCTGAACTGATTGAGTAGTTAACACCTTTAATTTTAAATGGTGTTGCTAAGCATGCCGATGTTGTACTGGCCATGGTGCGCGGAACCATATAAGGACCTACACGTTTTACGCCTTTTTCACGTAAAATGTCAGCCGCTTCAACCTGCCATTTAGATGAACCACCACCGGAACCCACAATGATACCCGTGCGCTCATTTGATACTTGATCATCAGATAAACCAGAATCTGCAATTGCTTGTGCCATTGAGATATACGAATACGCAGCGGCATCGCCCATAAAGCGCATTGCTTTACGATCAACAAACTCTTTAACGTCAATATCAATTTTGCCAGATACATTACTACGTAACTTATATTCAGCAAATTCTGGGTTAAAAGCGATTCCGCTCTTACCTGTTTTTAACGATTCTAATACTTCTTCTTTGTTGTTACCGATGCTTGATACAACACCGATGCCCGTAATAACGGCTCTTCTCATGGGTAATTACCTTAGCTTGATACTAAATTGTGTTCTATTTTACGCTGAAACTTACAACGAAGTGGTCAGCTTTCTAGCGTACACTTGTACTCTGAACCTCTAGCTTATAAATAACGCCAGACTATTTCAAAGAAAACACGTAAAATAATGAAAAAAAGTACTCATTAATTGCATGCCATGATTAAAAACGCTGAAATTCACTTTAATAACTTAGGTACACCCGTTGCAGACAACTTTAACGATGTCTACTTTTCGAACGATGATGGCCAAGCTGAGTCTGATTATGTGTTCTACCAGCAAAATAATATGCCTCATCGATTACAAAATCATGACCGTGCACATTTCGTTATCGCTGAAACTGGTTTTGGTACTGGTCTTAATTTTTTAAATACATGGCAACAATTTAAAAATAATCTAACCAGTAGGCAACATCATAGTCAAGAAGTTCACAACCCAGCACAACAAAATGTGCAGCGCTTACATTTTATTTCTTTTGAAAAGTATCCGATTAAAACAGACGATCTGCAAAAGGCATTGCAAGTATGGCCTAGTTTAGCACCATTGAGTAAACAGTTACTTGCTAAGTACCCGATTAATTTGGCTGGTTGCCATCGTCTTGAATTTGATAATGGTCGAATTATACTCGATTTATATTTTGGCGATGTGCAAGAATCACTCGCAGCTATAAGCTACCCGCAAACAGGTATTATCGATGCATGGTATCTAGATGGCTTTGCACCGAGTAAAAATCCCGAAATGTGGCAGCCAGCCTTATTTAATTCAATGGTGGATATTTCTCGTAGTAATGCCACGTTCGCAACCTTTACGGTTGCAGGTGTTGTACGTAGAGGTCTTGCTGATGCAGGGTTTGCGGTACAAAAAATCAAAGGTCATGGCAAAAAAAATGAAATGCTGATTGGTTCTTTAGCCCATGCTAACCAAGCACAATCGGCGCCACCTTATCTGGCTCATCAGCAAAGTTCACTTAAAAACGTCGCTGTCATTGGCGGAGGAATAGCCAGCAGCGCTATTTTATACAGCTTGGCGAAACGTGGGGTTAACAGCCAACTTTTTTGCCAAGATCCCCAACTCGCGATGGGCGCATCTCATAATGTGCAAGGTGCGATTTATCCGCACTTACAAGCAAAAAACTCCCCGCACAGTGAGCTTTTTGCGCACAGTTTTTTATATGCGAAACGACTTTATCAGCAACTCACTGAGAATGGCTTTCACTATGATCATCAATGGTGCGGCGTATTACAACACGCGATCAAACAACCCTTAGTTGAGCGCCATCAAAATATTGAACATAAACAGCTGTGGCCAGATGAACTCATGCACGGCGTAACGCCTGAGCAAGGTGATGAAATTGCCGGTGTAAGTACAGGCTACTCTGGCGTATATTTCCCGTTAGGTGGATGGGTTAACCCACCACAATTAGTGAGCGCTCTGTTCCAACAAGCCCATAAACTCAAACCAATTAAAAGCCATTTTAATTGTGATATCGAACAACTTGAGAAAACCCCGCAAGGCTGGCTGCTATTGAGCCAAGGGCAACAGTTTGGCCCATTTAGTGACGTTATTGTATGTGCTGGTGAGCACAGCGACCGTTTTGTACAAACTCAGGCTCTGCCAATTGTTGGCGTGCGTGGTCAAGTATCCCATGTACAAGCAAGCCCGGCATCACGTAAACTAAAAACCGTGCTATGTCATAAAGGCTACTTTACTCCTGCTTATTTAGACCATCACTGTATGGGCGCAACATTCGAGAAAAACTCAAAAAGCCGCGCAGTCAAAGACCAAGACAATCAAACAAATCGCGAGCAACTGCTTCACTTTTATGGACAAACCGACTTTGCCAGTAGTCTAGGTGAGATCACGGCAGCTAAAGCCGCTGTACGTTGTAGTTTTATTGATCACCTCCCTATGGCCGGAGAATGGCCGCAGCAAAGTGATTATATTCACGCGTTTGCTAATTTACGCGCAGGGAAACGCTATCAATATCAATCCTTACAAAAACCACAACAAGGACTACACATACTCACAGGCTTTGGGGCTCGTGGCTTATGCAGTGCGCCCCTGTGTGCAGAACAATTAGTTGCTGCACTTAACAATGAACCACAGCCTTTGAGTGAACGAGTAAGCCAAGCGATTCACCCAGCCCGCTTTATTGTAAGAGATTTAATTCGAAATAAAATTTAACTTAGCAAAAATAGCGTGTAGGAACCGATGTGATAAAAATAATAACACCACTGATGTTAGCAATAAGCCTAACCTCAGTGACTTGCGCTGCAAATTTAGACAGCGTTCCGCTACCAGCTGATTTTAAGTACTCATTACAAATTGCCGATGACTACCCACTGATACAAACTGGCTATGTTGCTCAGTCGATTACAAAAGTGAGTGCTTTTTATCAACAAGCTTTAGGTAAGTCTGAGCTTATTATCGGTGATAATAAACGCCGAACGTTGTTTTATACCATCGACAAGAAAACCGTGCGGATCAGCTTATATGCTCGTGACTACCGAACCGAAATAGCGATTATGATCACGCAACCATAATCGCTTGACGGCGAACTGATCTGAATACGTATGCATAAAACAAATTGTTAAGCTTATAGCAAAAGCACCAAAGCAAAACGAGGCCCGATACCGTGAGACCCGAAGCTAATGGCTTAAAGGTGATCACTATCTTAAATACCCTAATTTATTTCCGATGTTAGAAGGTAATCGCTTGCCCAACAAGCGGATCATCTTGATAAGACAGTTAAGTAGCTCAATGATCTTGAAAAGGCATTGTCGCTAAACTTGGGTTGTTTAAGTATTAAATACAAAAACGGCTAGAAAGCTAGCCGTTTTTATTTACGCTTTAATGACTCCTAAAATTGATATTGGAATCCTAGCGCCCATTCATTCACATCGTTTTCTCTTAGCTTATAATGGCTATAGTTAATTGAAACATCTGTATTTTCAAGCACTGGATAAGCTAATTGCCCGCCCAAATAAGGGCGTGTATTGGTGTCACTATATGTAATTTTTTGCCCCGTAGATGAGCGGCTATCGATTGAATAATGATAATGGAAAGCCCCTACAAAAACCTTACTCTTAACTTGGCCCAACAGCGGGAATACATAAGCTGTTTGTATCGCAGGTCCTTGTGACAATACCGGCACGGTTTGTGATACATTCAATTGCGCATTACTTGGATCAAGCGTATCTCCAACAAAGGTCATACTACCTTCACCTAAGTTGATATAGCGTACGCCAAATTGCCAATTAGTCGCTAACGAATAAATCCCACCTATTGACCAACTAATATCGGTATCATCGTATTCAGTATTCGCTAATTCGACTGATTGATCAGTTGTGGTGGAGCCTGCAACGGCCGCATAACCAATCGTGCCATCCATAGACCACTCACCAGCTAGTACAGGCTGACTGACTACCACAGCCGTAGCGAGTAAAGCCCATGGCGTCAGTTTTGATTGGCGACGTATAAAGACTAACCCAATCATTAACAACACCATGGTGCTGCCTAAACTACCTGATGAGCTATTTTTAACCGTGGTGGTTGTATAAGCTTTTACGGTCACTTTTACTTCTCCTTTTGCTTCAGCACCTTTACTGTCAGAAACTGTATACTCAATAAAATCAACACCTTCAAAACCTGCTTTGGGCTGGTAATTCAATGTGCCATCGTTATTTATAGTGACTGTGCCTTGCGTAGCTTGCGCGCTTATTAAACTAAGTGCGTCGCCATCCGCATCGCTATCATTGGAGAGCACATCAATAACTATTTGCGTGCGGTCATTGGTGCTTGCAGTATCACCAATAGTTGTTGGGGCACTGTTTACTACCACACTAACAGTCGCTGTACCAAAGGCTGTTCCACCTTTACCATCAGACACACTGTAGTTGATCGTTGCAGTACCAATAAAATCAAGTAATGGTTGATAACTAAGTTGATTATTAACGATTGCTACCTCACCAAAATCAACACTTGCACTGGTGAGCGTCAGTACATCATTATCTGCATCGCTATCATTACTAAGCACATCAATAACAATACTATTACCTAGTGCAATAGTTACTTGATCTGATTGTGTAACAGGCGCGCTGTTATTACTACTCATAACGCTAACGCCGCCTGGATCAACAATTTGACCATTCGCTATGCCATCAGCATCATTGATACCACCATCAGTTATGCGTAATTGTACACACCAGTCACCTTCTTTAAGCCCTTCTTGCCACAGCTGACTATTTGGTGAAGGGCAATACCCTTGCTCACCTTGAGTAGAATAGACCTTATCGCCGTTGCTGGTATTAAAGTCAATCCACTCATTATTGATAAGCTTTCTATAAATCGCCCCCGCTGGTATTGGCATTCTTTGCGGAAGCACTATGTGGTAGTTTTCACCTTTTTGCTCCATGGCGGTTACTATAAAGCTAAAGTAACCACCAGAGTTATCCATCCCAACATCTGCAGGCAATTCATTTTCAAACAATTGTGCTGCGCCACTGCTATTTTGTATGCTTGAGAATGCTTTTCTTAAACATGCTCCCGCATCCCCCTCGACAAGAAACTGCGCTGACTCATTTACTTGCTCAGGTAATACATTACATTCATTAATATTATCCAAATAATCAGGAATACCATCACGGTCATTATCTTGTAGACCTTCGATATTGTCTGGTATTAAGTCATTATCAGTATCGGCAGTTGTTAACTCAGGTAACTGAGCTACCACTTCAACATAACTGGTCACTGTAGTTGATAAGCTATCCACAGCGTCATCTGTTGCGGTTACTGCTATTTCATAAATACCAATATCGAGTTCAGCTGTAGAGAACACAAATGTATCAGCCGCATTACCTAGATCAACAATCCGTTCATCTGCTGCTTGCCAACTAAATGAAATATTATCTCCAGGGTTATTATCTGTTGCCAACGCTGTAATTGTTACGAGATCGTCACTGGCTAAAACAAATGGCCGAGGCTGATTATTTTGCTCCGTTATCGTAACTAAGCTTGGTGCTATATTACTCTCTGAAATAGTCATAATATTAGAGGCTTGCGCGCCAGTATTAAGGCTATCGTCAAGCGTTATAACAATTGTTTCATCCGCTTCAATCTCACTATCTGCAAAGACTCTAAAGTTGATCTCACCAACGAGGCCTTGTTCAATAACCACTTCACCGCTGATTAAATCATGATCATCTGATGTTGCGGTTCCAGATACGCTGTAAGGTACAGTGACAGGATAACTTGCCGCTGGTCCATTCAAGTAAACCCGAGTGGTATAACTTTGATCCTCAGCAACAACTTTATTTTTACCTAGTGATATTTGCGGGTGAACCATTACTTGCTGGCTAGCAGTTGTGGTTTTACCATTACTGTCTATCGCTTGCCAATACACTTGATGTACGCCTGGCGTAAACAACATACTTTGATTGATAGTAGTAACAGGTAGAGGGTTTTGCTCGCTATCAAACGCAAGAGCTGTACCCAACTTAACTCGAGTAAACAATCCTGTTGCATCAACATTCACAGCAGCTGGAGGTGTAATGGTTGGTGCATCCGCTTGGCTATCAGTAAAGTTAATATAAGCAAACCCTGTGCTTTGTGCTTGCGCTGGGTCGGCAATAATATACTCAACTTTAATAGTGCCTTGGGTACTTGCGCTAAATTGATAGACAAGCTGCTGGTCAACAATACTCACTGTACCCACTGACGCCCTAGCACCAATAATTGTTATTACATCACCATCAACATCAGTGTCATTCGCCAATACATCAAGTATATAACGGCCGCTTTCAGTTCGCGCTAAGTCAAAGGTATCTTCCACAGCGACCGGTTGATCGTTTACTGACTCAACAGTAATTAACGCCGTAGCTATAGCTGAACTTGCTTTACCATCAGTCACTAAATAGCTAAAGGTGTCGCTACCATGATAATCAGCCTGTGGCTGATAACTAAATACCGTTCCTTGCACCGTTAAGCTACCAAACTGTGGCTGAGTGACCACTTCTATAACTAAATTGTCGTTATCACTGTCACTAACTTGAGCACTAACACTGAGATTATTATCTTCTTTAACGCGCATTACCATATCATTAGCAACAGGCGGCGCATTTACATACGTTACATCAATACTAAATGGGTTAAGCGTACTGCTTAACTGCCCATCGCTTACGGTGATCAAAATATTGCTATATAGACCAACATTATCTCGCGTCGGTATACCACTTAATGTACCACTTGTGCTATCAAACGTTGCCCAACTCGGCTTGTTCGCAATCGTCAATGATAAACTGGTATTATCAATATCTGACACAATTGGCGTAAATGAGTAACCTGTATCTTGCGCGATTGATGTTGCAGGTGAACCGCTGATTGTTGGTGCATCGTTAACATTCACTACTGTCAGTGTAAATGGGGTTAAACTTTGGCTTGCAACCCCATCCGTTACACTCACCGTGATGCCTGCATAACTTCCTACATCAGCATTGCTTGGTCTGCCTGATAGCTCCCCTGTGGTGGTATCAAAGTTCAACCAACTTGGTTTATTTTCAATACTGAAGCTGAGGTTATCGCCATCATTATCTGTCGCTAGTGGTACAAAGCTATATAAGTCATTTTCATTAACCGCTAAGCTTGGTACTCCAGTAATCACTGGCAAATCGTTAATACTATTAATCGTTACTGACACTGTGCTTGGTGCTGAATCAAGTAATCCATCATTCGCTATATAGCTAAACTGATCGTCACCAAAGTAATTTGCACTGCCTTGATAAGTAACTTGCTCACCTGAGATAGTCGCAGTGCCATTAGTTGGTTGACTAACGATTGTATAAGTTAATCTATCACCATCAACATCACTACCGAGTAAGTTCATAACGACTGGCATGTCTTCATCAGTAACGCCAGTTTGTAGACCCACAATTGGCGCGTCATTAACTGCGGTGATAACTAACGATACCGGGGTTGTTGTTGAATCTAACTGTCCATCATTAACAACAAAACTAAAGCCATCACTGCCGTTATAATTAGCGTTTGGCGTATATAACCAACTATCATTACTTTGCTGCACAAGCGAGCCATGTAATGCGCCTTCATCAAGACGATAGCTTAGATCATCGTTCTCAATATCTAAGCCAACTAAGGTGATCAAGACGCTATTATCTTCAGCAAGTATTAAACTTTGCGGAATACCTAAAGGTGCATCATTGACTGGGTTCACGGTCATGGTGACAGTAGCAAGGTTAGATATCGCGCCATTGCTGTCTTTAACTGTGTAAGTAAAGCTGTCATCGCCAAAGTAATCTGCATTGGCGGTATAAATGATTGCCCCCGTTGCGGTTACTTGAGTTTGCCCGTTGCTTGGTGCACTGACAACCGTCACACTGCTCACATCTAAGCTGTCGCCGATATCAACATCACTGTCGTTACCCAATACGTTGAC
>NZ_JACJDM010000082.1:0-14438 GCF_014163545.1 Pseudoalteromonas sp. SR45-6 | reverse complement strand
CAGTTTGCTGTAGATCCAAAAACAGGTTCATTAAATGGTCGAGCGAATGGCAGCATCCAAGAAGGAACGCTGCATTCACCTCATTTCACCGCTAGCGCATCGGGCCATATGCATGCAACGGGCTATAATGATGTAACTAAAGTTGGTGCGCTAACTGGTCAAGCCGTGGTGTCTTTTCCACCACCTGCAATAGGTAGTTACCAGTCACCATTTACGGCAAGCTTTGGCGTTGATAATCAATGGAATGGCAAAGGCAGCTTTTCTGTGGGTGAGAATACTTACCAATGTAAAGTGAGTCTAATCGACTAAGCTGATTAAAAATAGTTTTTCTATTAAATGGCATTCAATCCAGTTGAATGTCATTTAATAATTCACCAAGCAGCGTCATTACTACCCTTCTTCAAGCTCTCGCCAAAGCTTATGGCTTAGCACTTTATTTCAGGCATAAAAAACCGACCAATTTGGTCCGCTTCACGTTTATAAAAACGTTGAAAAACAGTGTCGACTTGCTTTGCTATGATTTAATTAGGATTGCCTAACTTTTTTATCATTTGTTTAAGCCTTTGTATTCATTTAACTAGGCATTCATATAACTAGCTTTAGTAGCAAAACTTCAATAGAAGAATCTTCAACAAAGCGCTTAATGACTTAAAGCATTTCCTTCTTAACTTTACCTACGTTTGGTCCATTCAAGTTAACCATCTGATATAATCGCATAAAATATTAAGGAAAATTAGTGATGAAACTAAAAACAACAGCTGTCTGCCTTTTAACCTTACTACTTTCTGCCTGTGGTGGGGGAAGTAGCTCTGAAGAACAACAAAAAGCAGCAAATAACAAACCTACTATAGCGGGTGAGTTCAGTTTTGAACTCGCTGCGGGATCTAGTTTAGAACATGCACTTACTGTAAGCGATAAAGACAACGACACAGTAACTGTCTCTGTAATAAACAAACCTGATTGGCTAAGCTATGAACTAAGTGAAAATACACTAACGCTCAGTGCTTCGCCTACTCTTTTTGACATAGCTGAACATCAAATTGACCTATCAATTAGTGATGGTAAAGAGTCGAACCAGTTTAACCTAAGTATTGACGTTCACTATGATGCCGTTAACTTTCCTGGCGAAGCAATTACACTTGCAGATAAAGAATTAATCGGCACGTGGACTACAGCTGACTCTAGCTCACTATTTCATTTTTCAGCTGACCAAACAGGTTTTGCAAAAATTGACAGTGACAACTTTATGTTTAACTGGAATAACCCAGATGATGTTGAACTGCATACTCAAGAGTTTGAATGCATTGCAAATTGCATGCGTTCAAAGTTTATACCTCTCGAGATTTTAGCTAAGAAAGCTAATTCTATCCTAGCTAAAAAGTACATAAGTGAAACCGAATTCACTTGGCTTACCCTGATTAAAGGCGAGAAAAAAGCGCTTAGTTTTGATACTTATAGCGATCAACGCCAAGAGCAAACACTTAGACTAAGCCAACTAGGTAATGAAGAAGGCGTCAAATATACTTTCTTTGCCAATGTAGCGATTAAAGCAGAAGGTTACACTCAGTTGGCTGGATTTCACGAGAATGTAATTCTAACTGACGGTATATATCAATTTATTGAGCCTGAAGAGAAAGGTAATAGTATATTTGGGCAAGACTATACAAAAACGTTTCAAAATACTGATGGCTCATATCAACAAATCAGTTTTTCTGTTCAATTAAAACAAGCCGAACTCATTGCAAGCTTAGATGATTTTGCTGTTTTTGAAGTCACCTATCATTTTATCCCTCAAACATCTCAAGATACGGCTAATTGGCCTGAGCTTGAAAAAGAGCTTGTTGATCGCAAAACCTATAAAGTATTTAGAGGTGTTGCAGAGGCGCCAGTTCCTGAATTTTCAGCGGGTGATGTGTTATTCGGCTTATCTCCATTGTATTCAAGTGTGCAATTAGCTGATGGAAGTTCCTTTAAAATAATCAATGCACCTATCACGGTTGATTCAGAAACTTCAGGACATTACTCAGTGAAAAACGCTCTTACTGGTGAACAGTTCACTTATGAGGTTACTTTAAACAACTTGGGGGGGACTTTAGAATTCACCATAGGTATTGAAACTAGAAATGTACGCTATGTAAAACTCTACGATAATCGCATTGCTACTGTAGACGATTTTTACTCCAGCAAAAAACAATCAAGCTACTCTTACGCTAATCTAGCCCAAGCAGATACTACCTATAATGCGACTCAAGAAGATTATATGAAAACCTTCTATGTTAACGATTTAAACTTGTTAAATAACAACAAACATGCCGTTATAGAGCCTCACGATAACGGTACAGCCATTGTTTATAGCGGTGGTATTTTTGGCCCTAATGGCCGTTGGCAGTTTGAAGAAGACAATAGCATGAGCTTCGTAACTCCTTGTAGTCAAGATGAAACAATAAGCAGTTGTATCGATAATTCTGAAGAAGTTGATGTGATCAACTACAAACTTTTCAAAAAGGAAAAAGCCGGCTATTGGTTTTTAAGGTCTCATAGCAACCAAGACAAATACTCAGATGGAAAAATAGCCCAATCAGTAACACAAAGTATTCAATTCTTAAAACTATGCGATAGCGTCTGTATATACAGAAGTAATTAACTAAAAATCAAACGATTAATGCAGATTATACGGTATTAATCGTTTGCCACATCATATGGCTATAAACTAACAACTGACCACTTTATTTCAGGCATAAAAAAACCCCGACCAATGTGGTCAGGGTTATTAAAAGTGGTACCAGCGGCCGGACTTGAACCGGCACGCCTTGCGGCAGGGGATTTTGAATCCCCCATGTATACCAATTTCATCACGCTGGCATCATTTTTCTTTAACCTTCTAACATGAGAAGATAAAGAAAAACCACTTTAGAGCTAGGACTTATCAAGCTGTCTTTGTCTCTATGCCATGCATTATACAAACAATAAGAGGAGCAGCAAGCGTTTTTTACAAAACCACGATCAACCGCTTAACAATTGAGCAACCATTAACATTCACTCATAAAAGCTACTAACTGTGCGGCTAGTATTTGTCTCGCTATTTGCTAAACTAGCGCGCATATTAACTTTGTGAGTTTGTTTATGTCTGCTGAATTTCCGCGTGCGAGCTTTTGGCGTCGCTTTGCCTCTTTAATTTACGACTCTTTAGTTGTGATTTCGCTATCTATGCTTACTGCTATACTTTACTTTGCAGCCATTCAGGGGTTAATTGGCTTAGATCTAATTGCGCAGACAGAAGATCCGGCCGCCTTAATTCAGGACTCTCCATTGCTGTACGGTATTCGCAGTGCATTATTCGTTGGTGTAAATATTATATTTTTTGTCTATTTTTGGACTAAGAGTGGCCAAACGATTGGTATGCGCGCATGGCGTTTAAAAGTACAAACTCGCGATGGTAAGCTAATTAGTTGGCCACAAGCCGTTATTCGCAGCGTAACCGCATTACTTGGCTTAGGTAATTTAGTGGTATTAGTTGATTTTAAAAACAAACGAGCGCTGCAAGATTACCTGTCTAAAACCGAGGTTGTTGCGCTAACAAAAGAAGAAAACAAACGAATTTATCGTTCTTTAGATTAGCAATAAGGAGCTAGGCTGCTAGCTCCCCGTTATCAATTTCGCTTATTAAGCAAGTAAGTCGCAAAACCTATAAATATTATGCTTGGTAAAGTCGCCCCGATTATCGCAGGGATTTGATACACCATCACCACAGGACCAAATATTTCATTGGTTAGGTGAAATGCAATACCGGTTACTACGCCCATTACAATCCGCGCGCCCATCGTCACGGTACGCAGTGGGCCAAATATAAACGACAGTGCCACTAATAACATCACCGCTATCGATACTGGCTGCATAATCTTACGCCATAAAGCAAGCTCGTAGGTGCTAGTATCTTGCTCATTTTGTTTCAAATAACCTAAATATGACCACAACCCTGTAAATGACAGAGACTCTGGTTTTACCGATACGACACCCAGCTTTTCAGCTGTAAGTTGTGATTCGTAAAACTCTTCTTTTTGCTGCTGTGTGCTGATCAACTCTTCACTGAGTTGCACTTTATTTACATCTCGAAGTAACCAACCGTCTTTACGGCCTACCGCTTCGCGGGCTTTGGTAATTTGTGTAAGCTGTAGTGAACTATCAAAATGATACATGTTCACGCCATGTAATACGCCGTTTTGGTCAACATCTTCTATATTAATAAAGTTATTGCCATCTTTGGCCCATACACCTTGCTGAGCGTTAAATACATCACCACCATGTATTGCTTGATTACGCATTTCTTTCGCTTTAAGTTGTGTCGCTGGTGCGCCCCACTCGCCTAATGCCATCATACAAAGCGCCATAAATATTGCGGTTTTCATTACTGAAAGAATAATTTGCAAACGCGACATACCGGCGGCTTGCATTACCACCAGTTCACTATTTGATGCAAGTGCCCCAAGCCCAGTTAAGCCACCAATTAAAGCGGCCATTGGGAAGAACACCACAAGATCATCAGGCATGCTATATAAGGTATATAGCAAAGCAGTTCCAATATCGTAGCTACCGCGACCGACTGATTTAAGCTGCTCAATAAATTTAATCAGGGTACTGATCCCAACTAAGACCATCAAAGCAAAACCGGTGGTTTGTAAAACACTGCGGCCTAAATACCAATCAAGTGTTTTCATCATGCGCCTAACTCCCGCTTAGTTAATACTGCTTTTAACCATGCGCCGAGCGGTCGCCCTTTGATAATCAAAAAGCCGCCAATAAATAAAGCACTTAAATGGATCCACCACAGGCCAATTGAAGGCGGAATTTTACCATCCTCAATCGCAAACTTTGCAGCATTCAATAAGATGAAATAACCTAAATACAAGCTGATGGCAGGCACTAATTTGGCAAACTTACCTTGGCGCGGATTAACGACACTCAGCGGTACTGCTAATAAAGTAAGTAGTGGAATAGAAAGCGGTATAGCAAGACGCCACTGCCACTGAGCAATCGCATCTGTCGTTTTCATCGCAAACAGATCTATGGTCGGCACAGCTTCAAGTTTACGGCGTTGATGTTCTATTTCTTGCTCACGAATTTGTACGCTATAGCCATCAAATTCGGTTAAATTTAGCGCAGGGGTTTTGCCGTCGGTTTCGTAACGCTTACCGTCACTGAGCACCAATTGCTGCTCACCGCTTTCTTGCTCGATCACTACACCCCGCTGCGCATATACTAACCGTGCGAGATTATCTTTTTCGCTGTCTGGTAGTTGCGCTACAAATACTTTGTGTAGTTCTTTGCCGCCTTTTTCGATGTTATGAATAAACACCACCGCTTTTTCGTTACCTGTTTGTTGAAAGCGCCCAGCCCGCAGCGCTGATAACCCGGCATCCGCTTTGGCTTGTTCTTTCAATTGATATTCTTGCTCACTCGCCCATGGGGCTATATATAAAGTCAGTACTCCTGCCAATAGCGCCAATACCACACTAGAAACTAAGGTTACACGCACTACGTACCATTCACTAACACCACAGGCTTTGAGAACGGTCATTTCACTGTCGGCATAAATGCGACTATAGGCGAGAATAATCCCTAAAAAGATACTTAGCGGTAATATTAATGATGCCAATTGCGGTAACTTTAGTGCAATCATTGACAGCACTAACTTAGCAGGAATGCCGCCTTCAGAGGCATCGCCAAGAATAACAACAAACTTTTGCGACAAAAAAATTGTCATCAAAGTTAAAAATACGGCGACCTGAGACTTTAAAACTTCAGTGGTCAAATAACGGAAAATTAGCAATGATCGCCCCTGTTAAACATGATGTTTTACTTCAAGAGTAAGAAAATTTGAGTAAACTTAGGGTTTTATTATATGTCATCAACATTAAATATCATACCTAGCAACTCGATATATTGTCGCATTAGTGGTATTGATGGCTACAAAAGTATAAAGTTCAAATACACATAATGAGTCAGCGTTTATAAGCTAATATTAAGCTAGTATCTGGATTTTTATTTTATTACCCTTATTTAAGGGTTAAATGACTCAAAATTAGGAGTGACAATGGAATTTAGCGTAAAAAGTGGTAGTCCTGAAAAGCAACGTAGCGCATGTATTGTAGTTGGCGTTTATGAGCCACGTCGTTTATCCCCCATTGGTGAACAACTCGATAAAATCAGTGATGGTTATATCTCTAATTTATTGCGTCGCGGCGACCTTGAAGGCAAGCCGGGACAAGTGCTGTTATTGCATCATGTACCCAATGTGTTAAGTGAACGCATACTATTGGTCGGCTGTGGTAAAGAGCGCGAGCTAGACGACAAACAATACAAACAAATTATTTCAAAAACTATCAATACCTTAAATGAAACTGGGTCGATGGAAGCGGTATGCTTTTTAACTGAGCAACATGTTAAAAGTCGCGACACCTACTGGAAAGTCCGCCAAGCGGTCGAAACCACCCAAGACTGCTTGTACACATTTAACCAATTAAAAAGCAAAAAAAGTGACCCGCGTCGCCCGCTGCGTAAAATTGTGTTTAACGTACCAACTCGCCGCGAACTTACCATTGGTGAAAGCGCCATTGAACATGGTCTAGCGATTGCTGCAGGTAGTAAGTTATGTAAAGACGTAGCGAACATGCCGCCAAACATCTGTAATCCTGCATATTTAGGTGAACAAGCGCAAGAACTTGCAGCTAACTTTGACAACGTTACGGTTGATATAATTGGCGAAGATAAAATGGCAGAGTTAGGTATGAATTCATACTTAGCAGTTGGTCGTGGTAGTGATAACGAATCTATTATGTCGGTAATTAACTACCAAGGCGGCGCGAAAGATCAAGCCCCAATAGTGCTAGTTGGTAAAGGTTTAACCTTTGACTCAGGTGGTATTTCACTCAAACCAGGCGAAGCCATGGATGAAATGAAATACGATATGGGCGGTGCAGCCGGTGTTATTGGCGCAATGCGTGCTTTGGTGCAAATGCAATTACCGATTAACGTAATTGGTGTACTCGCAGGTTGTGAAAACATGCCAAGCTCGAATGCTTATCGTCCGGGTGATATTTTGACCACTATGTCAGGGCAAACAGTTGAAGTACTAAATACCGACGCTGAAGGCCGCTTAGTATTATGTGATGCACTCACTTATGTTGAGCGCTTTGAACCTGAAACCGTGATTGATGTTGCTACTTTAACTGGCGCTTGTATTGTTGCCCTTGGCGCTCATGCAACGGGGTTATTATCTAACCACAACCCACTGGCACATGACTTGTTAAAAGCATCTGAGCAAAGTGGCGACCGTGCGTGGCAGTTACCACTGTGGGATGATTATCAAGATCAACTAGAAAGTCCATTTGCTGATTTTACTAACTTAGGCGGCCGCTCTGCGGGAACGATAACAGCAGCATGCTTCTTATCTAAGTTTACTAAAAAGTATAACTGGGCCCATTTAGATATCGCAGGCACTGCTTGGCGCAGTGGTAAAAACAAAGGCGCAACAGGTCGACCGGTGCCAATGCTTACGCAATATTTACTCAACCGTGCCGGTGTAAGCGAAACCAGCCAAGATTAAACCCCGCGTTTAACAATACATTGTAAATTTAAATAAGGCGCTTTTTAGCGCCTTATTTATTCCCCACTTATTAACGTATAAATTAGCGTATTAATTGAAGCAAAACGCGTTATATGGCAAAATCCCTGCTTTGATTTAAGTATTATTTTCAATACTGTGGGAAGCCCCGATACAATGAGCATGAACGCCCAGTTTTTCGTTCTAAAGCAACAAGATGAGTCATTAGCCAAGGCTGATGATCACTTTAGCTTAGCGGCTGATATTGCTGCTGAACAGTATCGTCTTGGTCATCGTATCTTTATTTACGTTGATGATCTTGAAATTGCCCATGCCATTGATGAAACTATTTGGTCATTCGACCCCGACAGTTTTGTGCCTCACAATCTCCAAGGTGAAGGTCCAAAAGGTGGTGCGCCCGTTGAAATAGGTACTACCCCGCCAGTCGGTAATCGTAAAGTTTTAATTAACTTGGCTGCACAATTGCCGGACTTTATTCGTCGGTTTAACCAAGTTTTTGATTTTGTGCCCGTTGAAGCCACTGCTAAACAAGCTGCCCGTGAGCGCTTTAAAAAGCTACGCCAACTCGGTGCTAATATCACCACGCAAGATATTAATAGCTAACATACCTTTTGTATAAATAGCTAACTAACTCATTTAAGTACTTATTTAAGGTTCTGTGTAATGGATAAAACCTACAATCCGCAAGATATTGAACAGTCGTTATACCAAGACTGGGAACAAAAAGGCTACTTCAAACCATCAGGTAAAGGCGATGCATATTCAATTATGATCCCGCCACCCAATGTCACTGGTAGCTTACACATGGGCCACGCTTTCCAAGACACCATTATGGATACCTTAACGCGTTTTAAACGTATGCAAGGTAATAACACATTATGGCAAGTAGGTACTGACCACGCAGGTATTGCTACGCAAATGCTGGTTGAACGTAAACTCTCTGCTGAAGAAGGTAAAACACGCCACGACTTAGGCCGTGAAGCTTTCATCGACAAAATTTGGCAGTGGAAAGAACAATCTGGCGGGACTATCACAAAACAACTTCGTCGCCTTGGCGCATCGGTTGACTGGGATCGTGAACGTTTCACAATGGATGACGGCTTATCAGAAGCCGTTAAAGAAGTGTTTGTACGCTTACACAAAGAAGATTTAATTTATCGTGGTAAGCGCCTAGTAAACTGGGATCCAAAGCTACACACGGCTATCTCTGATCTTGAAGTTGAAAACAAAGACAAACAAGGCCACATGTGGCACCTACGTTACCCATTGGCTGATGGTGTTACAACCCAAGGCGGTAAAAACTACATTGTAGTGGCAACGACTCGCCCAGAGACCATGCTTGGTGACTCAGGTGTTGCAGTAAACCCAGATGACGAACGCTATCAAGACTTGATCGGTAAAGAGATTTTACTGCCGATTGTTAATCGTCGAATTAAAATTGTTGCTGATGAACATGCCGATAAAGACAAAGGCACTGGTTGTGTAAAAATCACGCCAGCACACGACTTTAACGATAACGAAGTTGGTAAACGTCATCAAATGCCGTTGATCAATATCTTCGATAAAGATGCCGCAATTCTAAGCCAAGGCGAAACCTACACCTTTGATGGTAAAGAGCTTGAGTTTGATGCACCAATTCCTGAGCGCCTGCATGGTCTTGACCGCTTCGATGCACGTAAAGCAATTGTGGCTGAATTTGAACAGTTAGGCCTACTTGAAAAGATTGAAGATCACGCTCTAACCGTACCTTACGGCGACCGCTCTGGTGTGGTTATTGAACCGCTACTTACTGACCAATGGTATGTACGTGTTGCACCACTGGCTGAGCCTGCAAAAGACGCAGTAAAAAATGGCGATATTCAATTTGTACCTAAGCAATACGAGAACATGTATTTCTCGTGGATGAACGACGTACAAGATTGGTGTATTTCGCGCCAGTTATGGTGGGGTCACCGCATTCCTGCTTGGTACGACAGCGAAGGCAACGTTTTTGTTGGCCGTGATGAAGCAGAAGTACGTCGTGAAAACAACATTGCTGATAGCGTAACACTTAGCCAAGACGAAGATGTACTCGATACCTGGTTCTCATCAGCACTTTGGACTTTTTCAACCCAAGGCTGGCCTGCGAACACAGATGATTTGAAAACTTTCCACCCGTCTGACGTATTGGTAACTGGTTTTGATATTATCTTCTTCTGGGTAGCGCGCATGATCATGATGACCATGCATTTCATCAAAGATGATAACGGCAAGCCACAAGTGCCCTTTAAAACGGTTTACGTTACGGGTCTTATTCGCGATGAAAATGGCGATAAAATGTCAAAATCTAAAGGTAACGTACTTGATCCAATCGATATGATTGACGGTATCGACCTTGAAAGCTTAGTAACAAAACGCACCAGTAACCTGATGCAAGAAAAAGTCGCTAAGAAAATCGAAAAAGATACTCGTAAAACCTTTGATAACGGCATTGAAGCCCACGGTACAGATGCACTGCGCTTTACTTTAGCGGCAATGGCATCGACTGGTCGTGACATCAACTGGGATATGAACCGCCTTGAAGGTTACCGCAACTTCTGTAATAAGTTATGGAACGCCAGCCGTTATGTACTAATGAACACCGAAGAGCAAGATTGTGGCTTTACAAATGATGCAGTTAAAGAGTACTCACTTGCTGATCGTTGGATCTTAGGCCAATTTGAAGCAACTGTTAAAACCTATACTGAGCACTTAGATAACTACCGTTTTGACCTTGCAGCAAATACGCTTTATGAGTTCACTTGGAACCAATTTTGCGATTGGTACTTAGAGCTGACTAAGCCTGTATTATTCAAAGGCAATGAAGCACAACAACGTGGTACGCGTCATACACTGATCACTGTGCTTGAAAGCCTACTGCGCTTAATGCACCCAATGATGCCATACATTACCGAAACGATTTGGCAACGTGTTGCGCCACTGGCAGGTCTTGAAACAGCGAACACTAGTATCATGGTACAAGCCTTCCCTGTTTACAATGAAGCTAACGTTGATGCAAAAGCAATGGATGATTTAGAGTGGGTTAAGCAATTCATTTTAGCTATTCGTAACATTCGTGGTGAAATGGATATTAGCCCAAGCAAGCCGTTATCAGTATTACTAGCAAATGCATCTGCGGATGATGTACGTCGTATTGAAGAAAATAAATCTTTCTTAGCATCACTTGCTAAAATTGAAGAATTTACGCTGCTTGATAACAAAGATGACGCACCTGCATGTGCAACATCTTATGTTGGTAACCTTGAGATCATGATCCCAATGGCAGGTCTAATCGATGTTGACGCCGAACTTGCACGTATTGCTAAGCAGCTTGAAAAAGCCGAAAAAGGCCTAGCTCAAGTGCAAAATAAACTAGCAAACGAAAAGTTTGTTAACAATGCACCTGAAGCAGTCCTTGCTAAAGAAAATGAGAAGCTTGCAGAGTTCTCAGATGCGAAAGCAAAACTACTTGAGCAAAAAGCCAAGATCGAAAGCTTGTAACTAGATGCGGGGAACCCCGCACAGCTAGACAAAAAAAAGCCGCGTTAATAAATAACGCGGCTTTTTATTTGCGCGGGATAAACCCGCGCCTACAAATTAAAACGTGTAGTTATACTGCGCACCAAATAAGTATGCATGGCCTTTTGATTCAAAGCCCCACTGCTGACCTAAGCCATCAGATTCAGTAAAGTTTTGTGTTTTACCACGGAGAATACTCATACCAATATCTAGGTTTGCTTGTTCGCTCATGGTGTAGTTAACACCAAACGAGTACCAAAAACGGTCAGTATCAGGGATAGAAATTGACAGGTGTTTTTGATCGGCTGGTGATTCATCATAAGCAATACCAGCACGTAATAGTACAGCATCGTTAAACTGATAATCGCCACCGATTGAGTAACGCATTGAGTTTGAGAAGTGCTCATCTTTAGAGAATACAGGTGTATCTTTGCCTGGAACATAAGCTTCTAGCTTTTGGAAACTATCCCAACCAGTCCATAATACACTGTAGTGTAAGCCTGTTTTTTCATCTAACTGGTGTGTACCAGAAAACTCAGCAATCGCAGGGAGAGTGATTTCAACACTTCCAGGTACACTTACGCCAGCTAGGCCACCGATTTGTGCAGGTAATTGGTTAGAAAACTCGCCATCAAATGTGATATCTGTCTCGCTACGATAGTTAAAACCAAAGCGACTATTTTCATCAATCTGATAGCTAGCTCCTAAGTTCCAACCAAAGCCTGTATCATCGCCTTCTAAATGTACTGCTTGAGTTTGTGCTGGTAAACCTAATGGATTGGCACCAAAATTACGAATGATTTTCGCATCTGCATAAACATAGTTTAAGCCAAGGCCAACACTAAATTGATCATTGATTTTGTATGAACCACTTACGTTCATATTTACAGTAACAATCTCTGTTTCACCAGCAAGCTGGCCTGCAGGGTAATCTGCTTCAAATTCAGTTGATAAACCAAAATTTGAAAACGCACCAAAACCAACAGCAAACTTGTCATCGATAGGCATTACAAAATAACCTGCAGGAACAAAAGCGGCTGGCGCAATACTGCTGTCGTTTAGTTGACCAGGGTTAACTGATTGATTACTAGCTTCAGTGCCACGAAGGCTGACATCTGGAATGACAGCAATACCTGCAATACTTAGCTGCTGCTCTTTAAATACAGACATAAGAGCTGGGTTACGCGCAACTACAGAGGCATCATCAGCCACAGCTGCTTCACCAGCATATGCACGCCCTAAGCCAGAGGCATTTTGCTCTGCAAGCTGGAAAGCCGCTGCAAACGTATCTGCAGACATAACAGCAAGTGATGCTGCAATTAAAGTTTTTGTAAATTTCATTGTGTTTCCTTAACCAAACTAAATGTTTGGGTTCCCATGTGTTGTCTCTAATTATTAGGAGTAAGTTACTTCAAAACCTTAGCACAGTACCTTACTTTTAAATAAAAAACTGTAACAAAGCGTTAAAAAACACCATAAAAACCATTTTTTAACAGCAAAGTAACAGTTTTTTAAAACTCATCGGATAAGTTACAATAAAACTCACTTGCAATTAATTATCATTTAGATTGACTTGCTTGATCAGCACTATTAGACTGCCAAACAAGACTAGCAAAGGAGATGAAGCGGTGGAAATAGGATTAATTATTGCTGCGTTGGCTTTTTGTGGGATAAGTGTATATTGCTTTTGCAAAGCTAATTTTTGTGCCTGCACCAGAGCTGGCGAATGCGATAACCCTGTTAACCATTATTGGTTAGGTGCCATTGTCTGTGCTTTAGTCGCACTAGTATGCTGCTGTAGTGCGTTACATTCAGAAAATGGGACTTTATTGTGGCTACTATTAATGGTGAGTTGCTTCAGTGGTGCGCTATTATCGGCTAAGCAATCAACTAAAAAACACTGTGACAAAGCAATAACTAAAAAACCGCTTAAACCAACAGATGCTCTTTTAACAAACGAGCCAAATTAAGCTGATAATCTAATGGTTTGATACTCGCTAAAATCTTTAAGTCATGATCTGGTGAAGTTAAATCAACATCTTTTGCCGTAATATGATGACTATGCTTAGCATTATAGAAAACTTTAACTTTAGGTTGAATGGGGTTCTGATGATTACCTTCGGTTACTAATGCCAACCGTTCATTAGTTAATTTAACAATCGTACCGACCGGATGCACACCTAAACACTTAATAAACCGCTGTACTAACTCACCATCAAACATGTGTTTATTAGCTAATAAATAGCGCAGTGCGTTGACCGGTTCATCACCTAATTGATGGGGCCTGTCCGCTGTCATCGCGTCATACACATCAACTATCGCCATAATTCGTGCTGGTCGACTAAGTTTTTCACCCAGAAGACCTCGAGGATAACCACTGCCATCTAAGCGCTCATGGTGATTAACTATCATATCAAGCATTAATGGGGTAATGCCTTTTTCGCCTTTTACCAATCCTAAACTTTGCGCTACATGCTTTTTAATCGCTTGCATCTCAAGCTTATTTACTTTCTCAGGTTTAGAAAAAATCCCTTGGGGTAATTTAGCTTGTCCCAAATCGTGCAGCAAGGCACCCATGGCAAGCTCTTGCACAACACTTTCTTTGTAACCTAAGTACTTGGCAAATACAGTGACAAAAATAGCGCAGTTAGTCATATGTCGCCAGTTGTACATATGCTTATCTTTAATGCGGGTTAAAATAGTCATTGCATTATGATTACGAAATACCGATGCCACAATATCTTTAGCTATACCATCAAGCAGTACGATATTCATCTTTAAGCCTGAGGTAACGTCGCCATATAAACTTTGTAAATTACGATTATGTTGCTCATAGCTCACACTCGCTTTAGCAAACTCTTGCTCAACTGAAATAACCTTTTTTATCTTTAATTTATTAGGGTTATTGGCCGTTGCAGCAGCGACTTCAGGTTTGAGCTGATATTTGGCAGGAACACTCACATCACTTTGCGTAAAATCTATCAGCAGCTCTTGAACTCCTTCGGATACCAAGCGCTTAATGATCGATTTATCGCGAACTAGGCCGCGAGTTTTGATTTTTATACTATCAACCCCCTCAAACTGCTTGCTAACACTGTCAACAAACATTCCTGGTACGAGTTCAGAAATTGGAAGGGTAATAAGCATATAAAGTGATTAATTCATTTCAAAAAATAATAATTACTGATTATCAACGATCCACTACAAATGTCTATAACAAAAGTAACGAATACGAAATAAGCACTAGGAAATGATGAATTGGTAAGTTGGCGAGTTGGCG
>NZ_JACJDM010000081.1:0-14699 GCF_014163545.1 Pseudoalteromonas sp. SR45-6 | reverse complement strand
TTAGCTCTGTTGTTTTTAAGCGATTCATAAGATCACAAAACACCATGAATGTTCCCTCGCTTCCCACATTTTTTAATACTATTAGTTCATTGATATATAAAGGCTAATTCTGGGGATACTTTAGGGTAGAAGGGCTGCAATGTTATTTCTCGGAATATCAGTGTTTAGTTGGTTTGGCCGAAATGCTGAGCATTCAGAATCTAGGCAGGCTATATGTTTGAGTCTTTCCGTTTCTATGTTTGCATTGGCTTTTCTTGGTAGTGTTGAATATTTACGTGGATTTGCTGGTATAGGTATTTTACTGGCAGTTATTACGGAGGCTAGTATTGCCTTGCTGTATTATAAAATATGGTTAAGTTGTAATAATGTCTAACAAGGTCTTAAACATAAATTTAGAATCCGAGTTGGGCTTACAAAAAACAGAGATTACTCATGGTTAACGTATATTTATTTACAGATGATTATGACCGACTATTTAATTTTTATCATAAGACTTTAAAATTTAAGGATCTGGACTGTGTTCTAACCTTTCCTGAAAATGATAATGCCGGAATATGGCTATTAAATTCACACGGAAATCCTACCGGATTGAGCTATTTCGGCTATGAAGTAAAAACTAACTTTTTATCCTATTGCGATAGCCTTATTTCACTTGGCGTAAAATTTGAAATGGTTTGGAGTCAGCCAAGTGGATATGTAGCAAGGTTCTTTGATTCTGATGGAAATACGATTCAAATTACATCTGAATGCTTTGATGATACTAATGAGGTAGACACTAGCAATTGGGGTTTCTTTAATGCTATCAAATAATTGCATAAAATCGTAAATAAAAAATGAGTTCTTAGCTCCATAAAAATGCTTAATTACTATAATGACGAACCAAGGAGAAACTAGTAAAAAATTGAATCAAAAGATTAATTTGATTATGGTTGTTCAGCAGTAAAATAAATTTAAAACGAGTCATTTTTTAGGCTCGTTAGTTTCATTTATGTAGCCTTCACTTTTTAACTAGGTGGGGAAACTACTTTTTATGAGCTGTATTTATCTAAAATTTCTTCATAAATAATAGGGTTAATGGGATATCAATGTACTCTCAAGAGTTTAAAACTGAGCTTAAAAAGTGTAATATTTTTAAAATTAAAAGTCCCAAAGGTGGGCACTATAACGACCGTTTTGAACTTAATGCTATTATTGAAGCAGAAAATGAAGCTCAGTTGTTAAATTATTTAGAACGGTTAGGCGTTTGTCATACCGTCCATAATGAAGAACCTAAACAATGGTGCCCACCGCCAATAGTATTAAATGGCACAAAAAAATGGATTGAATATAATGCCCAATGTGAATGTTTTGGCTATAAAACTTATGTGCATATAGGAACTACCAACCTTACAATTGAGTTTAATTTTAATTCCGACAATCTCTATGAAGTATCAATTAATGATTTAAAAAGAGCTGTAGAATTTGAAAAGACATTAAAATTAAATGGCTTTGTCTCTTAAGGTAACCAAGCTTATCGATTAACGTTAAGTTACAAGAAAGAGGTCATCTTCTTAAAACTAACAACGTATACGGATTGTTCTTTCGCCATAGGAATTACTAATATTTCAGGTCGCGTCGGCGGAAAAATTATAAATTAACAAACCCATCTACTTCTATTTGTTTGTTGGGTCTAAAATGGTTTTCGTATTGAAGGTGTAAAATGCCTAGGCTAACTAATAAAATGCTTGATGAAATGCAGGAAAATGTAGTGGATTTTGAACTGATTTTTGGTATTGATAATCCCAATTACTTGCCTTACTGGACTGCTTATATGAGAAATGACGAGCGCAGACAGTTCTTATTAAATGAAGGCTCAACATTTTTAGATTTTAATAAGGAAATGCTCGAACATGATTTTGATTGGTTGCAATGGGAAGCAACCACTTGAAAATAAAGCACAATGAAAGACATGATAGTAGTACAGTTTTTTAATGTTAAACAACTTCATAGTCTCGTTAATTTTTAAATCGCTTATGTGAATTGCGCGCCCAACTTTTGACTTACACGGGCGCATCTTGGGCATATTTGGTAAGCAGTAAATAAAAAGCTGAGCTTAATGGGACTCAAAATGAGCTCTCTAAACTGATAAAATATAACCAATAATCTTCGAGTGGCGATTACATTGCACAAATATGTGATTTATCTTACACATAAGGCTTCAGATTGCTCGGTAAATGGTAATGGTAATTCACATTTATAATTACCCCCCATAGCATTTATTTCAAATGCTAAGTTATTACCTTGCCAATTAAAGTTTTCAAACCACCAGTTGCCGTCTTTTCCTATAAGATCAATGATTGAGTCGTCCGTTTTATTTATGGCACTACAAACATGTTTAATGTTTGTTGGGCCATCAAATAGGGATGTACTGTAATGCTCAATGGTAAAACATGGGTTCATTTCAGAATTATTAAGAATAAGACGAAACAGACCTTCTGCTTCTTTTACATTGCCAAACTCTATATGTTTAACAGCAGGAGGGATGACAACCTCATTCTTTTTTACCGCTTTTTGGTGCTCTGCTTTAACGTCTTCTTCCTTTTTGGGTTTGTTTTTTAGCTCACAACTAATCGTCATATTTGACAGTTCTATAGTACAAGCTTGATCAGCCCAATAGGCAGCAACAAAGAAATATAATCGGTGACCTGAAAAATTAATATCAAAAGGGTAGATGTTAGGATCATCAGCTAAATTAATGCCTTTGGTGATCTGACAAAAGCGGACCTCTTTATGGGTTGTTAGGTTTTTAACCTGAATACAAGGAGCGCCATTTTTTATATAAGCGGCAAACTCCGGTTGCTGATCATCTCTGAAGTTGTCTGTTGCATAGAACTTATATTGACTAATGTCATCGGCTTTAGCGACACTGGCGATGAGTAAAATAAGTAACACACATATCTTTTTCATTTTTTATAAGCCTTATAGCTAATCAGGGGTTTTTATAAAAAAACGGAACAACACTTTAACTATTTTAAAGGTTTTTGCAATAGAGTTGTTATGGTGGGTATTTTGAAAGACTAATAATTTATGTCATATCTTTGATAGTTAATGGGCGTCTCTTATTTCACTAGGTAGTTTGGAGTTGTAATTATTTGGTTCATATTAAAAAACACCAAATCACACTAACCACTTCAAAAGCCGTTAATCACTAAACGATTGAATCAAAATAGGAATTCGGCTATGGTTGATACAATAATAAAAATAAATTAAAAACGAGTTATTCTACAGATTCATTAGGGCTTACTAAAAACAGTTGCAAGGATGGTGAAATGGTTAGGTTTTATCTGGTTCTTACTTTATTAGGAATTTTACTTCCTTATGGCGCCTTTGTTCCTTGGCTAGTTACAAATGGTTTAGATCTTGGTCTCTTGTTTAATGACGCGGTGACAAATTCTATCAGCGTATTTGCTTGGCTTGATGTTGTAGTGTCTGCAGTTGTTTTGTTGGGTTTTATCATTGTCGATGGTCGCAGAAATAAAGTGACATATCGATATTTTGCTGTGCTGGGCACGTTGTTTGTGGGTGTGTCGTTTGGGCTTCCACTTTATCTTTACCTCAAAGAAAAGCAGTCCCTTGAATCACAGCCCTAACAAATAAGTTATGGCGTCAATAGCTATCTTCAAGTATCTGGCGCTTTCCGCATTTTACTACTTACTAGCACTGAATTTAAAATCGCCATCATTTTCCAGATGTAAGCAATGAGACGTAGTTACTGGTGTTAGCCCTATTTTTAGCGCTATTGGTACTTCAATGGTGTTATTTATTTAGATACTAATACCATTTATAGAGCTTTGTATTATGAATATTAAATGTAAAAAGCAGACAGAGCTTTTTTACTTTTATAAATACCATGCAACTGGTCGGATCTGAAAAAGGCGTTAATTAAAGTAAAAAGCCTTTTTAAAATCTAAAACATAAGATTACACATTCATGGCTTTTTGTTTCCTAGCGCTATCTATTTTATGCGTTTTTCCATTTTGTAAGATAGTAATTTTGCGCCAACCAATTTGGCAATACTTGCTGCTGCTAAGTGTTATAACTGCCTATCATCAGGAATATATAAACTTATACGCAGTTGTTGTTATTGTGTTTTATTTAGGCTTATTGCACTTTTCGGTATCTGCAACCTCTGCGTTAATACGCAGTATCTTAACGCCTTTGTTTGTAATAGCCTCACTTGGTTTAGCCTTACATTGGTTCCCCGGTTTTAATAACCAGCCTATTGTTGTTAATGAACAGCTTACTAGCAATGCGATTGCATTTACCCTGTATGCTAATTTCGATAAAGCATTAGCGGGTTTGATGCTGAGTGCTTATTTTTTTACAAAAAATAAAACGCTAAAACCAATAAGTGTAGGGCATCCACTTTTGATTATTGCCATCACGATTTTAGCTGCACTCATCACTGCTTTAATGTTGGGCCTTATGGAGTTTGCGCCTAAAGTACCCGAATTTTGGTTTTTATTTATAGCAATTAATCTATTTTTTACCTGCGTTGCAGAAGAGGCGTTATTTAGAGGGATAATACAAACTAAGCTTTCGAAAGGGATAACCTCGGCTCGGTTTGCATTACTTGCGCCTGTGATCACTACTGGTTTATTTTCACTCGCACACTTTTCAGCTGGAGCTAGTTACATGCTAGTGGCAGCTGTTGCTGGTTTTGGCTATGGATACATTTTTTATAAAACTCAGCGTTTAGAGTGGGCTATTTTATGCCATTGGCTCGTTAATGTGTTTCACTTTTTCTTATTTACTTACCCTATGCTTGCAACACCCTCTTATTAAATAACTATATGCTATCAAGTACTGATGGTGTCATTTAAGTTCATGATTTGATGTGAAATAACTGAAAAATGTTGTTCTGAGCATCATAGACAACATTGCTATTTATTACTACGACTACAGCTTATCCGCCTCTGGGCTTACTAAAGGAAATGTCATCTACTTAAAGCAGATTCACAACATGCTGATGATTTTTTAAGGAGAAATTAGTTTCAAAGGCTGTGTGAAATATAGAAAGTTAAGTACTGGGTTGAGGTAGAAAACGATCTTAATATAAAATTAGTTAATTTTCCCTGCAGTGAATAATTCAGTTGAATTTCTTGTGTAAATATTAGTCAATAAGAAGTGATCGAGAGTTAAACTAGCTCCCAATCTTCGCTTACTTGAGTTTTTTTTGCTCAGCTTTAGAAACTCGATATAGCTCATAAGTAGGAAACGTTTAAATGTCTTTATCATGATAAAAAATAGCTTTATTTGTTAAATATCATTAAAAAAGATCCATCAGCGCGATAATGAACATTAATAAACATCTTGACATAATATGTCGAGATGTTTACTTTTAATACATCAAACTGAAAGGGAAGTTTAAATGGAACTTTGGAATTTTTTTACGAGCTTTATCGTGCAGTCTATCGCCTTTCTTACTCAAGAAGTCGGGCTAAGCCAAGCTTTAGCTATTATTTTATTTACACTAATTGGTCGCTTAGTTTTAATGCCGATTAATTTGTTAGCGATGGCCAAAACCGTTAGTAACAAAAAGGCGATAGCTGTATTAAAGCCTGAGCTTGATGAAATAAAAAACAAATATAAAGATCAACCCAGTGCAATAGCTAAATCTACAATGGCGCTCTATAAAAAGCACAACATTAAATTTATTGATAAAAAGAGTGTGTTAAATATGGCAGGTCAAGGTTTATTTGGCTTTGGTACGTTTCAAGCTCTTCAACAAATCGTGTTTAATAGTAAGTTTGCGTGGATTGCGAGCATAGCAAAACCCGATATTGCACTTTCATTGTTGGTGGGTGTGATCACTTATTTTTCTATGGCGATGATGCCTGGAACTGCTGAGCAAACCAGTACCTTATTATTTATTATTCCAGCTGTGATTTGTGTTATTACCTTAATAAACTTCCCCTCTGCTATTGGTTTATATTGGGCAACATCAAGTGGTACAAGTTTATTGCAATCTTTATTACTCAATAATTACTTTCAAAATAAAACAGTCTGTAAAACTATTTAGTTTTAACGTATGAAAATAATATTTTTGGCTGTTTCAATAGCCTAAGAAGTAATTGGACTATTGAAAAGCTCAAGAGCAGGGGTTAATAAACGACTGCCTTTACTGTTCATTTTTCAAATTAGCTGGTTCTAATAAACTAAACGTCGGTAAGCGCCATTTAAAGCGTACCGATGCCATGCGTATTAAATACCCTACAACTAGGCTTGTAATAACGCTGATGTTGTCATCAATGTTGTAGTGGTGTAGTGCTAGATATAAACAAGCTACAATCAGCGCTACGCTGGCGTAAAGCTCATGATGTAATACTAGCGGCGCTTGGCGACAAATTAAATCACGTAATAATCCACCAAATACGCCGGTAACAATAGCAGCGACTACACAAATACCATAGTGCAAACCCATATTAAGCCCCACTTGGCAGCCAATAATACTAAATGCGGCAAGCCCAAGGGCATCTAAACGCATAAAAATGCCTTTAAATTTAACCACCCATTTTGCAAGCCAAGTTGTAATAATACCGGCAACGCAGGTGATCAATAAATATTCTGGATGTTTTACCCAAGTTAAAGGGTAATTGCCAAGTAAAATATCGCGTACGCTGCCACCACCAATTGCTGTGGCACTGGCTACTAACATAACCCCAAACCAATCCATGTTTCTGCGCCCAGCACTCAGCGCACCGGTCATGGCTTCGGCTGTAATACCAATAATATAAACAATAGTTAATAGCATAAGATATTCACTTGAATTTTTAAGAGCAAAAATAAAAGTGCGATTGTAGAGAGAAACTAATAAAAAGACGAGTGAGAAATTACACTAAAAACGCTCAGTTTCAGATAAAAAAAACTAATGTGAAATCAATGTGTGAATTGGCTGTTAATAGTACGTTGACCTAGCGTGTAATTATAAAAAAATAAGGACAAAAGACCGTAAATAATGTAATAAAATATATGTAGTTAGCTGGAACCTCGTGCAATTAGTCGCGGTGTTAGTAGGGTGCTTTGTACTTGTTCACCACGAATTAGTTTTAGTAAGTTTTCAACTAGCATTTGTCCTGCTATTGTGGTGTTTTGCTCTATGGTTGTGAGTGGCGGGTTTACATAGCTGGCAATCGAAATATTATCAAAACCTATCACGGCTACATCTTTCGGCACGTTAATATTGGCTTCTTTTAAAGCGCGTATTGCACCTATAGCAATCAGATCGCTAGCAGCGAAAAGGGCATTAAAGGTAATATTGTTGGCAATAAGCGAACGTGTGGCATGATAACCAGACTCTTCGGTCGAAATCGCATTCGCTATTTTTCGCTCGCTTAAGGTAATAGCATGTTGTTTTAACTTGTCTTTAAAGCCATTAAAACGGGCAAAAAATTCAGGGCTATGATCAGATGCATCACCAATAAATGCGCAATCAGTTCGGTTATGCGCCAATAAATGCTCAGCAGCAAGTTGGCCGCCGCCATAGTTATCACAGCTAATTGTTAAATCGGCACGATTATCTACCGTTGCTCCCCAACAAACAAATTTGGTGTTTTGTTCAAGCAAGGTATTAAATTTAGGCTGAAAATCAATGTAATCGCCATAACCTAATAAAATAATACCATCAGCACGGTGACTGTCTTCGTAGTCCGCTTGCCAATCTGAGCTTGCAGATTGAAACGATACCAATAAGTCATACCCTTCTTTTGCGCAAGCACGCGTTATGCTGCCGAGCATCGCTAAAAAGAACGGATTGATTTGTGATTCATCTGCTGTGGGATCTTCAAACAGTAACAAAGCCAATGTACTACTTTGTTGAGTTCGAAGGTTACTCGCATTTTTGTCGACTTTATAGTTAAGCTGTTTGGCTACCTCAAAAACACGTTTGCGGGTTTCTTCATTAACCAATGGACTGTTGCGCAAGGCGCGCGAGACAGTGGATTGTGATACCCCTGCGTAGTGTGCAATGTCAAACGATGTAGCTTTACCTTTCATACACAACCTAACTATTTCAAGTAACTAAAGTGCAAATAACTCGTGTTATTCTCGTTTATTTGCTGATTTTTACAAGCTATTTATCAGTAATTTATCAGTAATTTATCAGTAATTTAAAATTTTTATTGATCCAACCCTGACACCGGTGTCATAATGCGGGTGTTTTATCATTTTGTTGTCAAAACGTATTGGCTGCCCATTTAGTTGGGCAGCATTTTTTTATACTAGAGTAACTACTTTGAGGTGATAGCTCAAAGTTTATCTCATAGCGATAGCAAGACCATTGAAATTACAATAATAAGCACGGTTATAGCTAAGTATATAAACCGCTTAGACAAAAGAGAAAACACGATGAACTCCAAGCCAAATTCAGAATTCGATCCTATCTTAGTGGCCGACATCGGCGGCACTAATGCCCGTTTTGCTTTAATTACTGCTTTTAACCTACAAGAAAAACAATTCGTTATTGAGCATAATATCATTTTTCCCAGTGCCAATTTTGGTTCATTGGAAGCGGCAATAACGCATTATTTATCTCAAGTTAGTCATATTCAACCTCGACGCGCGTGTTTAGCCGTGGCTGGACCGATAAAAGCAGGCCAAGTACATTTAACTAATTTAGGTTGGCACTTTAGTGTCGAACAAGTAAAAGCTGAGTTTAATTTAGCTCAACTGGAAGTGATCAACGATTTTGCTGCGTTTGCCTATGCAGCACCTTATTTAGATCCACAACAAAACATTGCAGTTAAAGCAGGACAAGCCGATACTGATGCAAATATTGCAGTCATGGGTCCGGGCACTGGTTTTGGTGCGGCGTGTTTAGTGCGTACTAGCCAATCACGTGCTGTTTTGAGTTGTGAAGGTGGGCATATAACATTGGCATCAGTGAGTGAATTAGATACTCAGCTGATCATCGAGTTACGTAAGCTATTGCCACATGTATCGGTCGAAACAGTATTTTCAGGGCCGGGTATTGCTCATTTGTATCAAGCCATGGCGGCTGTAAAAGGTGTCGATGCTAAGAATTTAACCGCTGCACAAATTAGCGAATTAGCAAATAGTGGTGAATGTGCCATTTGCGATGCTACGTTAAATCAATTTTGTGATTGGATTGGCAGTGTCGCAGGCGATTTAGCACTGGCATTTGGTGCGTTAGGTGGTGTGTATATTGGTGGCGGTATTTTACCGCGTATGCAAGCTCGTTTACTTGCTAGTCGTTTTGTTGAGCGTTTTGGTGCTAAAGGGATCATGTCGCAGTATGTGAGCCAAATACCAGTGACGTTAGTCACACAAGATAATATTCCACTTATTGGTGCTGCTGCATGTTTGCACGTCAATGAGCAGTCATAATACATCGCTCATAGGGGTGTTATTGGGAAGGTTGGATGAAGAAAGTTACAATAAATAGTGTTGCAAGTTATGCCGGGGTCTCTAAAAAAACCGTGTCTCGGGTTTTAAATAATGAACCTAATGTTAGTGATGCAACCCGTGAAAAAGTTCTTAAGGTTTTTAAAGAGCTAGATTACACTCCTAACCCGATCGCCAGAGGTTTGGCGCAAAATCGTAGTTTTATTATTGGTTGCATTTACGATAACCCGAGTAAAAGTTATATCACTCGGGTGCAAACTGGTGCGCTTGCTGCGTGTCAAGAAAACAACTATAACTTGTTGATCCACCCATGTGATTTACGTGGTGATGCGTTGATCAGTAATATTGAGCATTTACTACAATCTTCTCGTCTTGATGGCTTGGTATTGACGCCGCCATTTTCAGATTTTAAGGTATTAGTCGATTTTCTCAAAAGTAAAAAAATTCCGTATGCACGAGTTGCATCAGCAGTGCTTGAAGACGATTCAATTTCAGTACGCAGTAATGATGAGCAGGGCGCATTTGAGATCACTGAGCACTTAATTAAGCTTGGCCATAAAGCGATCGCGTTTATTAAAGGCCACCCAGATCACAGTGCCACTGAGCAGCGTTTCAAAGGTTATCGCAGAGCGCTTAGTACGCACGGCATTGAATTTAATGAACGTTTGGTTGAAGAGGGTAACTTTAGTTATCATTCTGGGGTCGATAGTGCGCGCAGCATTTTAGATTTAACCCCACGTCCAACCGCCGTATTTGCATCAAATGATTACATGGCTGCGGCGGTATTAAAATTGGCAACACAACGTCAATTTAAAGTACCCGATGATATTTCTATCGCGGGTTTTGATAATGCGCCAATTGCTCGTCATATTTGGCCTGGTCTTACTACCATAGCGCAACCGGTTGAAGAAATGACCAAACAAGCGGTTACTAAACTGATTGAGCATATTGGTGATCCGCAAGAGCAACCGTATCAGGTTACGCTTGAAGCGCGATTAATCACACGCGAGTCTACCGCACAAGTTAGATAAAGGCTTTTCACAGTTGCCCGAGTTTGAGTGACGCTTACTCGGGCATTTTTTTGCTTAACAAAGCAGTCTGCATGTTGTTGCTATCTGGGTTTTTTTATCCGCTCATAGGTACTTACGATTGATATCATTTAGATTATAAAAAGATATTATAATCAATAAATTAAAGTAAAAACTCCTCACATTTTCTAGCACTCCAGCAACACAATTTAGCGACCAAGCTAGATCCCCTAATGAAAAATTATTTTCGTTCATTATTTGGTCATTTAAAATATTTAAACTAAATTTATAGGATAGGGTTGACACCGGTGTCACAGTCATGCGTTAATACAGTGACACCGGTGTCAGGTTGATTGTGAGAGACAACCTGCCAACGTATACCTTTGAACGGGTAAATCAAAGATGCTCAGTGCAAGTTCATTCGTGGAGTATGCACTTGCCACTGAGCCTTTATCCTCTAACCTTAGAGATGAGTCGAATTTTATGTTACATCCTCGTATTCAAGAAGTCACCGAACGCGTCATTGAACGCAGTAAAGCTACTCGCCAAGCCTATTTAGAACGCATCAATCATGCAAAAAAACAAACAAGAGTTCGTTCTGGTTTAGGTTGTGGCAATATCGCCCATGTTATGGCTGCGTGTAGCAGTGACGATAAAGCACGTTTAAAAGCTGATGAGCAGCCAAACTTAGCGATTATCAATTCATATAACGATATGCTATCTGCGCACGTGCCATACAAAGATTATCCAGATTTAATTAAAGACATTGCTACAAAGTACGATGCCACAGCTCAAGTTGCAGGCGGCGTGCCAGCCATGTGTGATGGCGTAACTCAGGGCCGTGATGGCATGGAGTTATCGCTTTTTTCTCGTGATGTAATTGCGATGTCGACAGCTATTTCATTATCACACGATGTGTTTGATGGCGTATTTTGCTTAGGTGTGTGTGACAAAATTGTCCCTGGTCTATTAATTGGTGCTTTATCATTTGGTCATCTACCGGTGTACTTTTTGCCAGCAGGCCCGATGCAGTCAGGCATTCCAAATAAAGAAAAAGCCCGTATTCGTCAAAAGTTTGCTCAAGGCTTAGTAAGCCGTGATGAGCTTTTAGAAGCGGAGAGTGCGTCTTATCACAGCGCGGGTACTTGTACGTTTTACGGTACTGCAAACAGTAACCAAATGTTGATGGAAATTATGGGCTTGCACCTTCCTGGTAGCTCGTTCATCAATCCATATACAGAGTTGCGTGATGGTTTAACCGGTAATGCGGTAGAAACCATGCTTAAACAATTGATTCAAAGTAAAGATGCCAATTGCTTAGCGGATGTTGTAACTGAAAAAACCATTATTAATGGTTTAGTTGGTTTGTTAGCAACCGGTGGCTCTACGAATCATGCAATTCACTTAGTGGCAATTGCCAAAGCGGCAGGCGTTGAGCTGACATGGAAAGATATGTCGGATTTATCAGAAGTGGTGCCACTGCTAACACGTATTTATCCAAATGGTTCTGCTGATGTAAATCATTTCCAAGCAGCCGGCGGCATGGGTTTCCTTATGAGAGAACTCGTTGATGCAGGGTTCTTGCACAATGACGTTAAAACCATTGTTGGCGAAGGTCTCGAGGCGTATACCCAAGAACCACGTTTAGATACTGACAGTAACCTGATCATGACGAGCGCAACAGGCCCAAGCAAAGTTAAATGGGTACCGTGTCCAGAGAATTCATTAGACGAAGATGTACTTCGTCCAATTGACAACCCATTCAGTAAACAAGGTGGCTTACAGTTACTAACTGGTAACTTAGGTAAAGCCGTGATCAAAGTGTCTGCGGTTGCGGTTGAGCATCAAGTTGTTACAGCACCAGCAAAAGTATTTGCTTCACAAAGTGCATTACAAGAAGCCTATACACGCGGTGAGTTAAACCAAGACTTTATTGCTGTGCTAAAAGAGCAAGGTCCAAAAGCCAAAGGTATGCCTGAGCTGCATAAGCTCACGCCAGTAATGGCAACCTTGCAAGATGAAGGTTACAAAGTAGCGATCGTAACTGACGGTCGTATGTCAGGCGCATCAGGTAAAGTGCCAGCGGCAATCCACTTAGCACCAGAGGCGGTTGAAGGCGGCATTATTGCTAAGATTCAGGAAGGTGATTTAATTACTCTTGATGCACCAGCAGGTATCTTAAAAGTACATGTAAGTGATGAAGAATTAGCACAACGTGAATTACAACTTAGCGTACCTAGCTTAACGTTTGGTACGGGCCGAGAGTTGTTCACCGGATTTAGAAATATCGTAAGTAGCGCAGACATGGGCGCTAGCGCCTTTGGAATAGAATAATAATTCGCCAAACTGGGTATGAGGAACACACTATGAGCATAGAAAAAATATTATCATCGGCACCGGTAGTGCCAGTGGTGGTAATTGATAATTTAGAAGATGCAGCGCCACTAGCAAGAGCGCTGTATAACGGCGGTCTAAAAGCACTTGAAATTACACTACGTACACCGATTGCTGCAGAAGCTGTAAAGCTAATGAAAGCCGAAGTACCAGAAGCCTATGTTGGCACTGGGACTGTGGTAGATAAAGCAAGCTTTGATGCATCAGTTGCCGCAGGTGCTGATTTTATGGTGAGCCCAGGCGTAAATGATGAACTTTTAGCACTGGCAAAAGAGACTGACATTCCATTTCTACCGGGCGCCGCAACGCCAAGTGAAGTGATGAAATTAGCCAGTCACGGATTTAAGTTTTTAAAGTTCTTCCCAGCAGAAGCTGCAGGTGGAACAGCAATGCTTAAATCGATTGGTGGGCCATTACCACAAGTAACATTTTGTCCAACCGGTGGCATTAGCCTAGCAACAGCACCTAGTTATTTAGCACTTAGCAATGTTATTTGTGTTGGTGGTACCTGGATGCTAGATAAACAACTAATTGAAAATAAAGACTGGCAAGCCATTGAAGCGCTTGCTCGCCAAGCAAGTGAAGTTAAATAATTTAAGTGGAGTTTTGAAATGATTAATGTAGCAATTAATGGCTATGGCCGTATCGGTCGCAATGTTTTACGCGCGCTTTATGAGTCTGCACAAAATAATGAAATTAAAATTGTCGCAATTAACGACTTAGCACCGGCTAATGTTAATGCACATTTAACACAATATGATTCAGTGCATGGGCAATTTTCTCATAAAGTCACACTTGCTGATAACACCATGTTGATTGGCTACGACGTTATTACTCTTACCCAAGAACGCGACCCTGCTAACCTTCCATGGAAAGCATTAAACGTTGATATCGTTTTAGAATGTACGGGTTTTTTCACTAAGCGTGAAGATGCTGCAAAGCATATTACAGCGGGCGCGAAAAAAGTAATCGTTTCAGCCCCTGGTACTGATTTAGATGCAACCGTTGTTCACGGTGTAAACAGTGATGTGATCACTGCAGATAGCAACATTATTTCTAATGCTTCATGTACAACTAACTGTTTAGCACCAATTGCCAAAGCAATTAACGATACAGTAGGTATTGAGCAAGGTAGCATGACGACAATCCATGCCTACACTAATGACCAAAACTTGTCAGATGTTTATCATCCTGATCTGTATCGTGCACGAAGTGCAACGCAGTCAATGATCCCAACTAAAACCGGTGCTGCTAAAGCAGTTGGTTTAGTGTTACCTGAGCTTGCTGGTAAACTTGATGGTATGTCAGTACGTGTACCTACAATTAATGTATCACTGGTTGATTTTACGTTTATTACTAAGCGTGAAACAACGGCTACAGAAATCAATGAAATTATGAAAGCAGCATCTGTTGGGTCGATGAAAGATATTTTACAATACAACGAGTTACCGCTTGTTTCTATTGACTTTAACCATAACCCAGCGTCGTCAATCTTTGATTCTACGCAAACGAAAGCTGATGGCAAACTAGTTAAAGTGATGGCTTGGTACGATAACGAATGGGGTTTCTCAAACCGCATGTTAGACCAAGTTAAAGCGTTAGGCCAGTACTTGTAATAAGTACCACGTAAAAATTTAGCTTTATCCAACCAAGCCGCGACTATCGCGGCTTTTTTGTGTCTAGCGCTGGGCTGTAGATATGGTATTCTGCGAGCTGTTTTAATACCAATCGACTTAAATACTTAACCATGCTAGCGAGCTAAATAAAGCGCTAACTGCGTTATAATTTTTTCAAGTAGAACAACTACATGTCAAAATTTACGCCTTGTTATCACTGTATTTATCTGTCGCTATAAATGGTCAGTAACTTAACACG